>JAJFTU010000149.1 GCA_021372775.1 bacterium
TTCGACCTGCTCCTGATGTCGAGCGGCGTCGTCACCGCGCTGCCGCTGATCTGGTTCGTCGAGGCGGCGCGGCGGCTGCGGCTGACGACGCTCGGCTTCCTGCAGTACCTCTCGCCGACGCTGCAGTTCCTGCTCGGCGTCTTCCTCTTCGCCGAGCCGTTCCCGCCGGAGCGGCGGATCGCCTTCGGCCTGATCTGGGCCGCGCTGGCGCTGTTCACCGTGGACGCGACGCTCGCGCTGCGCCGCGCCGAGCAGTTCCCGCCGAAGCCCGCCGAGCGCTGACGCTCAGCGGTACATCGTCAGCAGCATCTTGAGCGGCGCGGCGGCGACGAGGGCGTGCGGCACGTTGGCCGGCATCAGCACGAAGTCGCCCGCGCGCGCGGCGACCGGCTTGCCGCCGATCCGCAGATCGACCGCCCCTTCGACGACCTGCACGAACGCGTTGTAGGGCGACGTGTGCTCGCTCAGCGACTGCCCTTCGTCGAAGGCGAAGAAGGTCAGCGTGCCGCCGTCGGCGTTGTGGATCGTGCGGCTGACGATCGCGCCGGGGACGACGTCGAGCAGCGAGGCCAGCGGCTGGGCGGTCGCCGGCTCGACGGCGCCGCGGGACTTCCTCGTTTCCTGTTCGCTCATCTGGACGTTCCTTATTCGGATACCGTTATCCTGATATTGCGGCGGCGGCCCGTCAACCGCGCGCGTGGGACAATCGGCGCGGAAAGGGCACGAGCGTGGCCGACAGGCGACTGCTTTCGGAAATCATGGACGGGGACGCCGACGCCGCGGCGGAATTCGCGCGTCGCCACGCCCGCTTCGTCCGCGCGGTCCTCGGCCGCGCCGAGCGGGCGCCGCGGCGCGACGCGGCGGGCCCCGGCGAGGGAGTCGGCGCATCCGCGGCGCCTGACTCCGGGCGCGCCCTGCGGGTCGAGGCCGCGGCCGAGGCGTTCGACTCGTTGTTCGCGAACGGCTGCCGCGGGCTGCGGGCCTGCAGCGACGCGCGGCCGATCCACCGCGCCCTCGCCGACGCGACGCGCGCCGCGGCCGCGCTGCGCGGCCTCGTCCTTCCCCGCCCCGCGGACGCCGCGCCGCCGCACGTCCATCCCGACGACGCCGCCGCCGCGGCGACGAACGCGATCGACCGCCGCCGCGCCTCGGCGATCAAGGCCCACCTCGAGACCTGTCCGGCCTGCGCCGCCGCCGCGCGCGTTCCCGCGGGGGACGACGACGCGCTCGTCGCCGCCGTCCGCGCGACCTTCGCCGCGCGCCGCCCCGCCCGCGGCGCCGCGCGCGCCCGCATCGTCGCCGACGCGTCCGGCCCGCGCCTCGAACGCGAAGAACGCCCCGCGGACGACGAGTCCGCGCTCCCGCAGGAAGAACCGCGCCGCGTTGCGGACGATCAAGAGCCGCGCTGGCGCTTCGGCACGCTGACCGTCGCGCTCGCCGTCGGCCGCATCGCGGGCATCGACGTGCTGACCGCGCAGACGACGACCTCGGACGGCGCCGCCGCGCCCGGCGTTCCGCTCGAGTTGCACGCGCCGTTCGCGCCCCCGATCGTCGTCGCCGCCGACGCCGCGGGCCGCGCCGCCTTCCCCCTGCCGACCGCGCCCGCCCATCTCGCGCTGCGCGGCGCCGACGGCATCGACGTTCTCCTCGACCTCCGTCCCGCGCTGTAGGGGCGGCTGGCGCGCCACGACGAACGTCGGAGCGACGGCGCCGCATCGCGCCTGCCGCCCGACCCGATTTCCGCGCAATCCTGCCTTTCACGACGAAAGGCAACGTTGAGCGCGTTGCACCTCGGGAGGCAGGCGCGGAGGAATCATCCGCGGTCCAACGATCATCGTGGCGCGCCAGCCTCCCCTACGGCCGTCGCCGATCACCGCAACACGTCGCCGCCGACCCACCGCGACGCCCCGGAACCCGCGGGCCTTGCGCCCAGCGAACCCTCAGTGAACGGGCCGCCCCACGCCGTCCACGAGCAGCCGATACGTCCGCTCCACCCGATCCCAGTTCCGCTCGCGGTCGAGCGCCCAGTGACGCCCGATCACCGACACCAACCGCCCCACCCCCAGCTCCGCCGTCTTCCGCTCGATCTCGCCGACGTAGTGCGCCCCCGACTCCGGACGCTCGCCGCGCCGGCCGAGCAAGCCGTGCACGAAGACGTTCTCCGCGCCGGCGCGCCGCGCCAGTTCGAGCAGCGCGAAGAGGTGCTCGATCGAACCGTGCGAGGAGAAGAACGACACGATCCCCAGCAGGTGGAGCCGCGTCCGCTCCCGCTTCGCCCCCTCGACCGCCCAGCGGAACGCCTCGTTCTCGTAGAACGAGCCGTCCTCGATCGCCCGCGCGATCCGCACCCGGTCGGACGAAACGACCCGTCCCGCGCCGATGTGCAGATGCCCGGCCTCGGAGTTGCCGACGGTCCCTTCCGGCAGCCCGACAGCAAGCCCCGATGCCGCGAGCTCGGTCCACGAGCGCTCGGCGAGCAGCGCCCGCAGATGCGGCGCCTCGGCCTGCGAGAGGAGATTGCCCGGCCCCGGCTCGGCGAGCCCCCAGCCGTCGCAGACGAGCAGCAGCACCCGCCGCGCCGGATCGCGCGGCGGCGCCTCGACGAACAGCGGGCGCCCCGTCATCTCCGCCGGCGGATCGATCCCCAGCAGCTGCAGCGCCGTCGGCGCGACGTCCACGAGGCTTCCGCCGCGGCGCAGCTTCAGGCGCGAGCCGTCGGGCGGCGCGTAGACGAACGGCACCGGGCTCGTCGTGTGGCCGGTGTCGATCGTCCCTTCCGGGTAGAGCCAGTGCTCGACCGAGCCGTGGTCGGCCGTGACGAGCGCCGTCACGCCGGCCCGCCGGCAGACGGCGAGGATCCGCCCGACCGCGCGGTCCACCGCCGCGATCGCGCGCAGGATCGCCGCCTTGTCCTCGCCGTGGCCGACGACGTCCATGTTCGGCAGGTTGCCGACGACCAGCGCGGCCCCCGGATCGGCGACCGCCGCGATCAGCGCGTCGGCGATTTCCTCCGAGCGCATCTCCGGCTCGGAGAACGGATCGTGCGGCGAGGGGGGCGCGACGCGCGTCTCGCCGGGGAAGGCGACGTCCTGCTTGCCGTTGAGGAAGTAGGCGAGGTGGATCGCCTTCTCCGTCTCGGTCACCTTCACCACGCGCCGTCCGGCGCGCGAGACCGCCTCGACGAGCGTGCCCTTGAGCCGCCGCTCCGGCGGGAAGGCGACCTTCACCGGCAGCTTCGCGTCGTACTCGATCATCGTCGCGAAGTTGACCGCGAGCTCCGGATCGACCGGGAAGCCGACGCCGCGCGGCCGCACGAACGCCTCGGTCAGCTCGACCTCGCGCTCGCCGCGGATGTCGTAGAAGACCACGAAGTCGCCGTCCTGGATCCGCCCGACCGGCTGCCCCGCGTCGTCCACGCGGCAGAGCGGCTCCATCGTCTCTTCTTCCTGCCCGCGGCGGTACGCCCCGCGCACCGCCTCCGACATCGCCTGGTCGATCGGGTTCATCGCGTCACTCCGCGTAGCCGTCGGGGCGCCGCTCCATGAAGCGCCACGCCGAGGCGACGATCCCGTGCAGCTCCTGCCACTGCGGCTTCCAGCCGAGCTCGCGCTTGATCTTGTCCGCGCCGGCGACGAGCCGCGCCGGGTCGCCCGCGCGCCGCGGGCCGATCTTCGTCGGGATCTCGCGCCCCGTCACCTCGCGCGCGACGTCCACGACCTCCTTCACCGAGTAGCCGGCGCCGCCGCAGCCGAGGTTGTAGATCCGCCCCTCCGGCGCGCACGCGTCGAGGGCGAGGATGTGCGCCCGCGCGAGGTCCACGACGTGCACGTAGTCGCGCACGCAGGTGCCGTCCGGCGTCGGGTAGTCGTCGCCGAAGATCGTCACCGCCGCGCGCTTCCCCTGCGCCGCCTGGAGCACGATCGGGATGAGGTGCGATTCCGGATCGTGGTCCTCGCCGCGCTCCTGGCTCGCGCCGGCGGCGTTGAAGTAGCGCAGCGCGACCCAGCCGAGCCCGTGCGCCCCGCCGAACCAGCGCAGCGCCCCCTCGAAGGCCAGCTTCGTCGCGCCGTACGGATTCGTCGGCGCCGTCGGGTCGGTCTCCTCGATCGGCTGCCTGGCCGGCTCGCCGTAGGTCGCGGCGCTGGAGGAGAAGACGATCTTCTTCACCCCCGACGCGACGAGCGCCTCGAGCAGCGCGAGGCCGCCGACCAGGTTGTTGCGGTAGTACTTCGCCGGGTCCTGCACCGACTCGCCGACGAGCGAGTAGGCCGCCATGTGGACGACCGCCTCGACGCCGCGCTCCCCGACGACGCGCCGCACCAACTCGCCGTCGGCGACGTCCCCTTGGACGAACGCCGCGCCGCCCGGGACGGCGGCGCGGTGTCCCTTGACCAAGTTGTCCAGGACCACGACCTCGTGGCCGTCCCGCAGCAGCTCCTCGGAAACGACGCTGCCGATGTACCCCGCCCCCCCGGTGACGAGCACGCGCATCGCGGTCCCCTTCGTCAGATGTGGATCGAGCGTCCGGCGACGCCGAGCGCCGCCTCCTTCACCACCTCGCTCAGCGTCGGGTGGGCGTGGCAGGCGCGGGCGACGTCCTCGGCCGAGGCCTTGAAGGCCATCGCCGTGGCCGCCTCGGCGATCAGGTCGCCGGCGCGGGCTCCGACGATGTGGACGCCGAGGATCCGGTCGGTGCGCGCGTCGGCGAGGATCTTCGCCTTGCCGTCGGTCGCGCCGATCGCGCGCGCCCGGCCGTTGGCGATGAACGGGAAGGCGCCGACCTTGTACTCGACGCCGGCCGCCTTGAGCTCCTCTTCCGTCTTGCCGACCGAGGCGATCTCCGGATCGGTGTAGACGATCGCCGGGATCGCGTCGTAGTCCACGTGGCCGAACTGGCCGGCGATCCCCTCGACGCAGGCGACCGCTTCCTCCTCCGCCTTGTGGGCCAGCATGACGCCGCGGACCGCGTCGCCGATGGCGTAGACGCCGGCGGCGTTCGTGCGGAACTTCTCGTCGATCTCGATCCGTCCCTTGCCGTCGGTCGCGATCCCGACCGTCTCCAGCCCGAGGTCCTTCGTCGCCGGCATGCGGCCGACGGCGACGAGCACCTTGTCGCAGCGCAGCGGCTCCGCGCCCTCGGCCTCGACGACCGCGCCGTCGCCGTCCGCCCGCGCCGCGAGGACGCGCGCGCCGAGGCGGAACTCGAGCCCCTGCCGCTTGAAGATCTTCAGCGCCTCGACGGCGATCTCGAGGTCGAGGCCGGGCACGATGCGGTCGAAGTACTCGAGCACCGTGACCTTCGCGCCGAGGCGGCGCCAGACCGTGCCGAGCTCCAGGCCGATCGCCCCCGCGCCGATCACCGCGAGGTGTCCCGGCACGGCGTCGAACGAGAGCGCCTCCGTGCTCGTCACGACGGTCTTCCCGTCGATCTCCACCCCGCGCAGCGGCGCCGAGACGCTCCCCGGCGCGAGCACGACGTTCTTCGCCGCCAGCTCGACCGTCCCGTCCGGCCCCTCGACGACGACGCGCCCCGGCCCGGCCAGCCGGCCGTGCCCGACGACGCGCGTCACGTTGTTCTTCTTGAACAGCCCCTCGACCCCCTTGGTGAGGGCGAGGACGACGTCGTCCTTCCGCTTCATCATCGCCGCGAGGTCGAGCCCGACCTCGCCGCCGAGCTTGATCCCGTGCCGCGGGAAGCCCTTGCGGGCCTCCGCGTACTTCTCGCTCGACTCGAGCAGCGCCTTGCTCGGGATGCAGCCGATCCGCAGGCAAGTGCCGCCGAGGCGCGCCTCGCGCTCGACGCAGGCGACGTTCATTCCCAACTGCGCGGCGCGGATGGCGGCCACGTAGCCGCCGGGGCCGGCGCCGACAACGACAAGATCGTGCTCCTGCACGGACACGTCACACCTCCAACAACATTCGTGCCGGGTTTTCGATGCACTCCTTGATCCGCTTGAGGAAGGTCACCGCCTCGCGGCCGTCGATGATCCGATGGTCGTAGGTCAGCGCGACGTACATCATCGGCCGCACCACCACCTGCCCCTCGCGGGCCACGGGGCGGTCCTGAATGGCGTGCAGCCCCAGGACGCCGCTCTGCGGGTGGTTGACGATCGGCGTCGAGAGCATCGAGCCGTAGACGCCGCCGTTGCTGATGGTGAACGTCCCTCCCTGCAGCTCCTCCAGCTTGAGCCGGTTCTCCTTCGCGCGCGAGGCGAAATCCGCGATCGCCTTCTCGATCTCGGCGAAGCTGAGCCGGTCGGCGTCGCGCAGGACCGGCACGACCAGCCCGCGCCCGCCGCCGACGGCGACGCCGACGTCGTAGTAATTCCGATAAAGGACGGCGTCCCCCTGCACCTGCGCGTTGACCGCCGGGACGAGCTTCAACGCGTCCACGGCCGCCTTCACGAAGAACGACATCAGCCCGAGCTTGACGCCGTAGCGCTTCTCGAACGGCTCGCGCTGCGCGGCGCGCAGCGCGGCGACCGCCGACATGTCCACCTCGTTGAACGTCGTGAGCAGCGCCGCCTCGCGCTGCGCGACGACGAGCCGCTCGGCGATCTTCCGCCGCAGCGGCGACATCGGCACGAGCTCCTCCTGCCGCGGCGAGGCCTCGGCGCGGGCGATCGCGGCCAGTTCCGCGTCCCGCGACGGCGGCACGGGCGGCTCGGTGGCCGCCGCGCGCAGGTCCGCCGCGGCGACGACGTCCTCCTTGAGGATCCGGCCGCCGGGACCGGTGCCGCGCAGGTCGCGCACGTCCACGCCGAACTCGGCCATCGCCCGCTCCGCGGCCGGCATCACGCGCGGCGGCTCGGGGGGCGGGACCGGCACGATCGCCGTCGGCTGCGTCACGATCGAGGCCGGCGCCGGCTTCGGCGCGCGCGGCGCCGCCGCCTTCGCCGCGGACGAGGCCTCCGGCCCGGGCGCGGCCGGCTTCGCCGCCTCGCCGCGCGTCGGCGGCGCGGCGGGCTCGGCCTTCGCCTCCGGCGCGACGGCCGTCTCGTCGATCGTCGCCAGCGCGGCGCCGACCGCGACGGTCGCCCCCTCCGCGGCGAGGAGCGGCCCGAGCCGCCCCGAAGCCGGGGCGGGAATCTCCTGCGTGACCTTGTCGGTCTCCAGCACGACGAGCGGCTCGTCGCGCGCCACGAACTCTCCCTCGCGGCGCAGCCAGCGCGCGACCAGCGCCTCGGTGATCGACTCGCCGAACGACGGAACCTTCAGTTCGACCGACATGGCGGGGCCTCTCCTCGGCAGGGCGGCGCGCCCGCGGCGGACGCGCCGAAGCGTAATGATGCCTTCAATTCCGGCGCGCGGGAACGCTCCCGCGACGCGGCGTGCGCGCCGCCGCGGAACGCCGCCGGCGCGGGATCGCGACGCGGCGCCGGATCGCGGCGCGGCGCGCGCCCGCGGCTCACGCGAAGGCGCGGTCGAGCAGCCCGCGCTGCTCGAGCTTGTGGCTTCCCGCGGAGCCGGTCGCCGGGCTGGCCGACTCGGCGCGGGCCACGACGCCCAGCGGCGCGCGCAGGCCGAGCGCGTCGCCGAAGCGGTTCTTCACGTGCAGCCACGCCCCCATGTTCAACGGCTCGTCCTGCACCCACGCCGCCGGGGTTCCCTTGCGCAGCCCGGCCAGCGCGCCGGTCAGCTCCTCCGCGCGCAGCGGGTAGTACTGCTCGACCCGCACGATCCCGACGTCGGGCCGCCGCCGCGCCTCCCGCTCCCGCAGCAGGTCGTAGTAGATCCGCCCCGAGCAGAGCAGCGCCTTCGTCCACTCCTTCGCCGGCCGGCCGCCGGCGTCGGGGACCACGCGGCGGAAGCCGCCCCGCGCCAGATCGTCGAGCGAGGAGACGCACTCCGGCAGGCGCAGCAGGCTCTTCGGCGTCATCACGATCAGCGGCTTGCGCCAGCGGCGGCGCACCTGGCGCCGCAGCAGATGGAAGTACTGCGCGGGGGTCGAGGGCTGCGCGACCTGGATGTTGTCCTCGGCGCAGAGCGCGAGGAACCGCTCCAGCCGCGCCGAGGAGTGCTCGGGCCCCTGCCCCTCGAAGCCGTGCGGCAGGAGCAGCGTCAGGCCGGAGAGCCGCCCCCACTTGTCCTCGGCGCTGACGATGAACTGGTCCACGATCACCTGCGCGGCGTTGCAGAAGTCGCCGAACTGGGCCTCCCACAGCGTCAGCGCGCGCGGCGTCTCCATGCTGTAGCCGTACTCGAAGCCGAGCACGCCGACCTCGGAGAGCGGGCTGTTGCGGATCTCGATCGGCGCCTCGCGGGGCGCCCCGGCGGCGAGCGCGCAGTAGGGGCGGCCGTCGCGGACGTCGTGGAGCACCGCGTGCCGCTGGCTGAAGGTGCCGCGCGCCGAGTCCTGCCCGGAGAGGCGGATCGGCGCGCCGTCCTCGGCGAGCGTGGCGAAGGCGAGCGCCTCGGCCGTCGCCCAGTCGAGCGGGCGCTTCCCCTCGGCCATCTCGCGCCGCGCGGCGAGAAGCCGCTTGATCTTCGGGTGCGGCTCGAACCCCTCCGGCGTCGCGGCGAGCCGCTCCAGCGCCGCGGCGAGGCGCGCGCGCGGCACGCCGGTCTCGACCTCCGGCGCCTCGGCGTCCGGTCCGCCGAGGAACCCCGCCCACGTCCCGGCGAGCGTGTCGAGCGGCGCGTGGTACTCCGGCGCGCGCGCGACCGAGAGCTCCCGCTCCAGCGCCTCGCGCCGCTCGACCGCGATCCGCTCCGCCTCCTCCGCCGTCACGCCGCCGAGCCGCAGCAGGTGCTCGAGGTACCCCTCGCGCACCGACTTGCGGGCCTTGATCGCGGCGTACATCACCGGCTGCGTGAACTCCGGCTCGTCCCCCTCGTTGTGGCCGTAGCGGCGGTAGCAGTACATGTCGATCACGACGTCGCGGCGGAAGGCGCGGCGGAAGTCGAGCGCCAGCCGCACCGCCTGCGTCACCGCCTCGGGGTCCTCGCCGTTGACGTGGAAGATCGGGCTCTGCAGCATCCGCGCGACGTCGGTGGCGTAGGTCGTCGTGCGCCCTTCGTCCGGCGAGGTCGTGAAGCCGATCTGGTTGTCCACCACGATGTGCAGCGCGCCGCCGACGGCGTAGCCGGCGAGGCCGCTCATGTTGAGCGTCTCCTGCACCACGCCCTGCCCGGCGAACGCCGCGTCGCCGTGGACGACGATCGAAAGGACGCGCTCGCGCGCCGCGTCGCCGGCGAGGTCCTGCTTGGCCCGCGCGCGGCCGAGGGCGACCGGCCCGACGAACTCGAGGTGGCTCGGGTTGAAGCAGAGCGAGACGTGGACGTCGCGGCCGGAGGCGGTCCGCACGTCGCCGGAGTGGCCGAGGTGGTACTTGACGTCGCCGCCGCCGATGTGGAGCTCCGGGTCCTTGTCGTCGAACTCGGCGAAGATCCGCCGCGCGCTCTTGCCGACGATGTTGGCGAGGACGTTGATCCGCCCGCGGTGGGCCATGCCGATCACGACCTGCTCCGCGCCCTGCGCCGCCGCGCGGTCGATCGCCTGGTCGAGCAGCGGCACGAGGCTCTCCGCCCCCTCCAGCGAGAAGCGCTTCGCGCCGACGTAGCGGCGCTGCAGGAACTCCTCGAAGATCACGGCGTCGGTGAGCTTGGTCAGCAGCCGCAGCTGCTCCCCGCGCGAGAGCTCGGGACGGTTGCGCGACCCCTCCATCCGCTCCTGCAGCCAGAGCTTCGGCCGCAGCTCGTCCATGTGCATGAACTGCACGCCGATCGCCCGGGTGTAGGTCTCGCGCAGAATCTCCAGCGTCTCGCGCAGCGTCGTCGCGCCGTTCGTGCCGGCGATCGTGCGCCCGGAGACGAACCGCCCCATGTCGGCCTCGGTCAGGCCGTAGTAGGCGGGATCGAGTTCGGGGTGGGGCGCGCGCGGCAGCCCGAGCGGGTCGAGCGCGGCGGCGAGGTGGCCGCGGACGCGGTAGGCGCGGACGAGCTGGTCCACGCGGTCCTGCCGCGCCGCGACGTCCGTCTCGCGGCGCAGCACGGCGCAGACGCGGCACTGGTCGCGCGTCGGGTGGAAGACGGTGGCGGGATGGAAGCTCGGGCCGAGCGCGGCGCCCGCGGGGCCGTACGGCTCGAGCGATTCGAAGTAGCGGCGCCAGTCGGCGGGGACCGACTCGGGGTCGCGGAGGAAGCGGGCGTAGAGGTCTTCGGCGTAGTCGAGGTTCGCTTCGTTCGGAAGCCGCTCCGGAGGATTCATCGCGATCGTCCTCGGGCGCCTGCGCGGCGCCGGAGGAGAATCGTACTGCGAAAGAGGAGCGCGCCTCGGCCTAAGGCGCCCGCTCGGAAAGCCCGATCGGCGGAAACGGAGAAGGCGGCCGGCTCGGGCCGAAGCGCGGCCGGCTCGGGCGGAAGCGCGGCCCGCGGCGGACCGCGGTCAGCCCGCGTCGTCCTCGAGGGCCAGGCGGTCGCGCCCCTCGCGCTTGCTCT
Source organism: bacterium (assembly GCA_021372775.1). NCBI lineage: Bacteria > bacterium. Next base: position 10,441 of record JAJFTU010000149.1, read on the forward strand.
GGTAGAGCAGGCGGTCCACGCGCGACCAGAGGTTCTCCAGCCGCTCGCCGGGGCGGGCGAGCGCCGCGCCGGCGCTGGCGGTGACGTGGACGAGGTCCTCGCCGGCGACGATCCGCGCCCGCGGGACGATCGTCCGCAGCCGCTCGACGGCCGCGGCGAGCTCGAGCCGCCCGGCGACGGGCTGGATCAGCACGGCGAACTCCTCGCCGCCCCAGCGGCCGACCGTCTCGTCGCGCCGCCGCACGAAGGAGAGCGCCCGCGCGACCGCCTGAAGCAGCTGGTCGCCGGCGCCGTGGCCGAACTGGTCGTTGATGTCCTTGAAGTGGTCGAGGTCCATCAGCGCGAGGCCGAACGGGCAGCCGTAGCGGTCGCAGCGCACGGAGGCCTTCTCGAGCAGGTCGTCGAAGCCGCGGCGGTTCGGCAGCGCGGTCAGCGCGTCGGTCGTCGCGACCCGCGCCAGCTTGGCCACCTCGCTGCGCAGCGCGTGGTTCTCGGCGTCGTCGATCAGGCTCTCCACGACCCCGGCGAACCCGCCGTCCGGGCCTTCGAGCGGCATCGCCCGGACAATGACGGGCGCGAGCGAGCCGTCCGCGCGGCGCAGGAAGAGGCGCGCGACCTGCGGCTTGCCGTCGGCGAGGGCCGTGGCGGCGGGGCTCAGGCGCCCGGCCAGCGGCCGCCCGTCCTCGTCGCGGTGCAGCGCCAGGTCGCCGTCGCACGAGCGCCCGACGACGTCGGTCGCCGCGAAGCCGGTGAGCCGTTCCGCCCCGCGGTTCCAGTGGAGGACGTTGAGCCGGGCGTCGAGGACGAAGAAACCGTCGAAGAGCTGGTCGACGAGCTTGTGCCCGAACCGCAGCTGGGGCGCGGCGGTCAGTTGCGTCTCGAACCAGCTCTCCTCGCCCGACATCGTCGGCCGCTCCTCGGCGTTGCGGTGACTGTACGGCGGCCCCGCCTGCGGGCAACGCGAAACGCGTCCCGCGGCGCCAAACTTCGGCGCCTCCAAACCGTTCCAAACCATCGCGGACCCCACTTCATCCCCTCATTAGCAAATCAACGACGCCGCGTCCACCGACGAACGCGGGAAAATCGCGTTTCGTCGAAAGTCGGCGCGGCCGCGCCGGGCGCCGCGGCGGCGACCGCGGGCTTGGTATGCGGCGAAGAGACGCGAGAGCGGGGCCTTTCCTGTTCCGAGGACGTAGATTGGCCTCGAGCGGCGCCGCGGACCCGCGCGGCGCCGGGCGAACGTCCGCGCGGCGCGGCGGCCGCGCGCGGCGGAGGGCGGACGGATGCGCAATCGGATCAGCGGTTTCGGGATGGTCATGCTGATGGTCGTGGCGGCGATCGTCCTTTACCTCGTGTCGCGGGACGTCGAGTCGAAGAAGGACGTGCTCTCGCGGCTCAAGGCGCCGCCGCCGGCGGTCGGCCTGACGACCGACGACAGCCCCTCGCCGGGGACGCCGCCCGAAGGCGC
>JAJFTU010000150.1 GCA_021372775.1 bacterium
GCCGCAGCGCGCAGTCCGGCCCGTGCGCCCCGAGGATGTAGTGCGCCCCCTGCACGAGCAGCGACCGCGCCTCCGCGTTGCCGCGCTTCGTGATCCCCATCTTCGGGTCGCGCTCCCCGGACTGCCGCCGTCCCGGCGCCAGGCCGAAGTACGCCGCCGCGTCGCGCCGCCGGGCGAAGCGCGCCGGGTCCTCGATCGTCAGCGCGAAGGTCAGCGCGATCATCAGCCCGACCCCCGGCACCTGCCGCATCGCCGCCACCGCCGGCATCGACGCCGCGATCGCCTCCAGCTCGGCCTCCGCCAGGAGGATCTGCGCGGTCAGCGCCGCGATCGACGCGATCTCGAACTTCACCGCGTCCCGCAGCTCCGGCGACGTCCCGGCGAGCGCCCTGACGTGGAAGCTGTCCGTCGAGCACGACGCCGTCCGCGTCCCCAGCGACTTCGCCGTGCCCCGCACCGAATTGATCATTTCCGCCCGCGCCCGCACCATCGCCCGCCGCGCCCGCAGCTTCGCCAGCCGCTGCTGCGTCTCCGGCTGCCGCTGCGCCACCGGATGCAGCAGCTCCGCGTCCGCCCGCCCGAGGCGCGCCAGGATCTCCGCGTCCCGCCGGTCCGACTTGCGCACGCTCGACGTCACCAGCGCCAGCTCGGACGAATTCGCCACCACCACCGGATGGCCCGCCTCCTCGAACTGCCGCGCCGCCCACGGCGAGTGCGTCCCCGTCTCCATCACCACGAACGCCCCCGCGTGCTGCGCGCTCAGCTGCGCGAACCCCTCCGCCGTCGAACGCACCCGGCCCGCCCCGACGCGCTGCCCGTCCGCGTCCAGCGCCACGTACTCAGACCACTTGTCTCCGAGGTCCAATCCGATCGTCCGCTCCGCGTCGCCCGTGCTAGTCTGCGTCATGGCCGGTCTCCTCTTTGGGCTTGTTTACCCAACATCCCCAATGCAACACCGATCTCGGTGATTGCGGACGGATGACCGGCCACTTCTCTTCAATTCCTTCACATCCCATCTACGAGTCACGATCACCGTGTCGCCGCTCAGGATTCCTCCGCGCCTGCCGCCCGACGTGGACCCCGCGCAACGTTGCCTTTCGTCGTGAAAGGCAGGATTGCCCGTGAATCGCCTCGGGCGGCAGGCGCGATGGAGGCGCCGTCGTTTCGACGACGTGATCGGCGCGCCAGCCGCCCCTACGAGTCACGATCGTCGTGTATCCGCGCAAGACGCCCCCGCGCCCGGTTTCGGCAGGGCCGCCTCGGGCGGCAGGCGCGGCGCGGGCGCGGAAGGTCGTCGCGAAATCGCACGGCGCCGCCGTCGAACGACGGCGATCGTCAGAAGGGGGAGGGGAAGGCCTTGGCGCGCGAGCGCGCCGACTCCGCGTCCTGCGGCGGGGCGACGGGATGGCCGTCGTGGATCAGCGGCGCGATCAGCGGCTCGGGCGCCGGGAAGCCGGCGGGCCGCTCCCACGGCGCGCCGGCGGGAAGGACCTTCCGCTCCGCGGTCATCGGGCAGCGCCACAGCTCCTTGCGGCCGGCGTGCTTGGCCCGCTTGGCGCGCGACTCGCCGTCCACCTCGACGATGTCCATCGCGAAGTCGATCTCCGGCGCGCGCGAGATCGCCGAGCCGACGCCGAACGCATCGACGATGTCCCTCAGCGCGCGGATCTCGTTCTCGCCGAGGCCGCCGCTGGCGACGATCTTGACCGCGGCGAAGCCGCGCAGGTCGAGCTCCCAGCGCACGTCGCGCACGATCGCCGCCATGTCGCCGCGCCGCGAGGCCGGCGTGTCGAGCCGCACCCCCTGCAGCCTGCCGCCCAACGCGCGCGCCACGCGCACCGCCTCGTCCGCCTCGTCGCGGAACGTGTCCACGAGCACGATCCGCGCCGTCTCGCGGTCCACCGCGGCGTCGAAGAGGCGCGCCGCCTCGACCGTGTCGCCGATCACGAGCATCAGCGAGTGGGGCATCGTGCCGCTGGCGCGCCGGCCGAGCAGCTCGGCGCCGATCACCGACGAGACGCTGTCGGCGCCGCCGACGTAGGCGGCGCGCTCGATCAGCGGCGCGAGCGCGGGATGCTGACGCCGCGCGCCGAAGCTGAGCAGGCCGCGCCCGGCCGCCGCGGCGCGGCAGCGCGCCGCCGCCGTGGCGATCCCCGACGCCTGACAAAGCAGCCCGAGGATCGCCGTCTCGTGGCGCGCGAAGGCGCGGTAGCGGCCGACGAGCGTCAGCACCGGCTCCTCCGGCGCGAAGACCGAGCCGTCGGGCAAGCCGAAGAGGTCCACGCCGCGCACGCCGTCCATCAGCGCCACGACCTCGTCCATGCCGCAGAGCACGCCGAACGCGCCGTCCTTGGGCAGGCGCCGCGCGCGCACCTCCGCGGCCACCAGCGGGTCGCGCCCGGCCGCCTCGAGGACGCGCACGGTGTTGTCGAAGTAGACGTCGGCGACGCGCCCGGAGCGGATCTCCTCCTCGGTCGCGATCCAGAACCGCCGCTTGTCTTCGCTCACGGGCAGTCCTCCGCGCGGAGGATCTCCGCGCAGTCGAGGGCGCGCACGCCGGCGGCGGCCAGGGCCGCGCGGGTCGCGTCGTCCGAGGCCGCGTCCACCGGCCGCGTGGCGTCCCAGGCCACGATGGTGTCGAAGCCGGCGGCCGCGGCGTCCTCGGCGCTCCAGAGGACGCAGTAGTCGCGCGCCAGCCCGGCGAGCACGACGGCGCGCGCGCCGCGCTGCCGCAGAAACTGGGCGAGGCCGGTCGGCGGCCGCTTGCCGTTGGCGTTCCAGTTGGAGCGGAAGGCGCTGTAGGAGTCTACGAGCGGGTCGGCGCCCTTGCGCAGCACGAGTTCGGCCCGCGCCGCGTCGAACGCGGCGTGGAGGGCGGCGCCGGGCGAGCCCTGCAAGCAGTGGTCGGGCCACAGGACCTGCGCGCGGCCGTAGAGGTCGATGATCTGGAACGGGCGGCGGCCGGGATGGCTCGAGGCGAACGAGATGTGTCCCGCCGGATGCCAGTCCTGCGTGGCCACGACGATGCCGAACCGCCCTGCGGCGGCGAGGCGGTTGCACGGCGCGATCACCTCGTCCCCCGCGGGCACGGCGAGCGCGCCGCCGGGCATGAAGTCGGGCTGCAGGTCCACGAGGATCAGCGCGGCGCGCGCGCGGTCGAGGCGGGGCGCCGCGGCGGCGGGCTCGGCTTTCGCTTCCGGGGCGCGGTTCGGACGGGACGCGTCGGCGGCGGTCGTCGCATCCGGGGCGCGGTCGCCGGAGGTCATCGCTTCGCTCCCTTTCGCGCGTCGCTCCCCTTGCCGCGGCGGCGCTCGATTGTCGGCGAAGTCGGCTCGTGGCGGAAGCGCGCGAGGTCGAGCGTGCCGTCGGCGCGGAACTCGATCCCTTCCGCCTCGAGGAGCGCCCGCTGCAGCCCGGGCGGGGCGTCCGGCAGCCGCTCGGTCGAGAGGCCGCCGCGCGCGTTGACCACGCGCTGCCACGGCGTGCCGGCGGGGCAGCCGTGCAGCGCCCACCCGACGGCGGCCGGCGAGATGACGCCGCCGAGGAGCGCGCTGATCTGCCCGTAGGTCACGACGCGGCCGCGCGGCACCTGCCGCACGACGGCGTAGACCGCGGCGAACGGACCGGGCCGCGCGGGCGCGGCGTCGTCCTCGGCGCGTCGTCCCGCGGCCGGCGCCGGCTTCCGTCTCGTCCGCGCGCCGCGCTCTCGTTCCGCCATCGCTTCCTCCGCGCCGCGGGCGCGGCGGGGTCCGGCGTCGGCCCCGTCCGCCGCGCCCATGATCCTACGCGGGAACGGGGGCGCCGCCCGCGCGCCGAAACCACCCGTCCGCGCGCGGCGGGCAACCGCTGGCGACGCCGGGCGCATCTGTCCCCGTCTCGTTGCTATGATCAACTCAGCCGGATCCACTCCGGCGAGGAGAGACGATGTCCACAACCCCGTTCGTGCGTCCTGATGCTTCGACCGTCGTCGGCCGGGCGATCGGCGAAGGCTGGAAGCGGATGGTCCATCTGCTGTTCAAGGGGCCCGACGCGCGGCTCCGGACGTGGATCGGCTGGGGCCTGTTGACGCTGCTCGCCGGCGTCGTCGGGATCGGCGGCGGCGGCCCCAACTTCAACGGCGGCAACTTCGGCGACCACGCGCACAGGGAGTTCGACTTCACGCCGCCGGACGTCGGCCCGGGGCTCGTGACGGCGATCGTCGCGGGCGTGGTCCTCCTGCTGGCGCTCGGGATCGTCTGGCTCTACTTCCAGGCGCGGTTCCGCGGCGTCTTCCTCGACGGCGTCGTTTCCGGACGCCCGCAGATCCGCGGGGTCTTCGCGCGCTCTAAGGCGCTCGGCCGGCCGTACTTCCTCTTCCTGCTGGGGATGCGGATCGGGCTGCTCCTCGTCATCGGCGCCTTCGTCCTCGCGATCCTCGGCGCCGTCGGCGGCTCGCTGAACGCCGACCACTTCCCCGCGGCGGCCATCGGGATGATCCTGCTCGCGGTCGTCGTCCTCCTGCCGATCGCGATCCTGTGGGCCTTGGTGGACGCGTTCGCGCACCACCTCGTCGTGCCGTACGTCTGGCTGCGCGGCGAGCGGTTCGGGCAGGCGTTCCGCTCGGCGTGGGAACTCGTCAAGGCGAACAGGGGGGCGACCGCCCTCTACACCGTCGCCTGCATCGGCCTCTCGATCGGGGCCCATCTCGCGGCGATGCTCGCGTTCTGCTGCCTCTGCATCGTGTGGTGCCTGCCGGCGGCGGGGCTGGTCGGGCTCTTCATGCTGACGATCAAGTTCCCGATCACGGCGATCGTCACCTTCCCGATCGGCGCGGTGCTCGCGTTCGCGCTGGCGTGGATCGGCGCGACGATCACCTGCCCGGTGCCGGTCTTCTTCCGCGCCGCGTCGCTGGTCTTCCTGACGACGCTCGACCCGACCCTGATGCCGCCCGCGGCGTCCGCGACGCCGGACGAGACGGTGATCGCGCCGCCCGCGCCCGAGGTTCCGCCGGTCCCGCCGATTCCTCCGGTTCCGCCGATTCCGCCCATTCAACCGGAAAACCCGTAGGCGCGGCTGGCGCGCTCCGATTCACGTCGGAACGACGGCGCCTCCACCGCGCCTGCCGCCCGACGCGAACCCCGCGCGACCTTGCCGTTACGCCTTGACGTATCGATACACGCGGGCCGCGGACCAGATCCGCGGCCCGCGTTCTATGTCGGCCCCGCCTCGCCGAGGGGCCGAAGGCAGACGGGTGCGGTGTTCAGGTCGGGCGGCAGGCGCGGAGGAATCGTCCGCGGGCGAACGACCGTTGCGGCGCGCCAGCCGCCCTTACACGCCCGTCGCCGAGCGCGTTCGTCGGGCTGTGCGCGATCGCCTCGTCGCAGGCGGTCGTCAGGGACGCGGCGGCGCGGTGCGCAGCGCGAGGCGCAGCGCGGCGAGCGGCACGGGGAGGCGCGCGTCGTCGATATCGCCGGCGCGCACCGCCTCGGCGGCGCTCCAGCCGGGCGCCGCGGCGAGCGCCTTGTCCGCCGCTTCGGCCGAACGCGCCGTCTCGCCGAGCGCGGCGAAGACCAACGCCAAAGCCAACCAGCCGCGCGGATCCTGCGCCTCCGCCTTGACGGCGCCGAGCGCGGCGTCGAGCGCCGCCGCGGGCTCGTCTCGACGCGCGGCGAGCGTCGCCTCGACGAGGCGCGGCTCGACGCCGGCGCGGTGCGCGAGGCGTTCGGCGGCGGCCGGCTCGCCCGAGAACAGCCGGGCCAGCGCCTCCCGCGCCGGCGCCCACTCATCGCGCAGCTCTCGTTCCGACGGCGCGGAGGTGCAGAGGTCGCGCCCTTGGCGCGCGCGCCGGAACTCGGCCGCCGCCGCGGCGAACAGCTCTTCGCGCGCCCCTCGGGGCGCATCCGCGGCGCCGGTCGGCCGCGCGGCGGCCGCGTCCGCTTCGCCGATCGGCTGCGTCGCTTCGCCGGTCGGCCGCGTCGCCTCCCCTCCGACCTGGATCGCCGCGGCGCCGACGAAGGCCGACTCGCCCGCGGCGTAGGCGCCGCGCGCGCTGGACGGGGCTCGGCGGCGCAGCGCGACGAGCCACTCGGACGCGCGCTCGCTCTGGCCGCACGCGGACGCGAGGCGCGCCGCGAGGGCCGCCGCAGGCTCGACGATCGCCCATCCTTCGCGACGGAGCAGCTCGTCGGCCGCGGGCGCGACGATCGCCAGCGCCTGCCGCGCAAGCGGGAGGTCGAGGACGTCGCCGCCGGCGGCCGGCGTGTTCTCGCGCGCGAAGAGGAACCGCGGCCCCGGATCGTCGGGCTTGTCCTCGATCTCCGCGAGGAGCAGGCGTCGGTTCCGCTCCTCCTTGCCGCGCGCCGCGGCCAGCTCCGGCGCGTATCCCTCGTGCCGCGCCCGCAGCCCCGACGCCTCGGGGGAAATCGTCTCGCGCCCCAGGGCGCGGCAGATCGAGCCGAGCACCGACTCGTGGATCCGCCCTTCGTAGCGGTGGCGCGGGTCGCGCCTAAAGAGGCGCGCGATGCGCGCCGTCTCCACCCGCCCCGCGCCGCGCGGCGAGACGATCTCCACGGTGAAGGCCGGCTCGCGCGCCTCGGCGAGCAGCTTCCGCAGGCGCTCCCGCCGCGGCCGCTCCAGCACCTCGTCGGCGTCGAGCATCAGGATCCAGTCGCCGCGCGCCGCGTCGAGCGCCGCGTTGCGGGCGGCGGCGAAGTCGTCGATCCAGACGAACGGGACGACGCGCGCCCCCTTGGCGGCGGCGATCGCCGCCGTCCCGTCGGTCGAGCCGGTGTCCACGACGACGATCTCGTCGGCGATCGGCAGGGCCGCGTCGAGGCAGCGCCCGATCCGCTCCGCTTCGTCGCGGACGATCAGGCACAAGGACAACAGAGGACGTTCGGCTGGCGGCATGGTCGGCTCTCGGAAGGCCCGTTATGGCTTGGGCCGTTTGGCGGCGATAATACCCGCCTTGCCGGCGTCGCGCGGCGGAATCGCGCCGCGCCGCCGGGCGGGGACGGCGCCGCGGCGGTTCGGCGCGACCCCCTTCGGACGCGGACACAAGGAGCCTTGAGATGATCGAGCCGGTGCGCCTGTTGGACGACGCGGTGGAACTTCTGGATCAACGCCTGCTGCCTCGGGAGGAGCGGTACGTCCGCTGCGCCGACGCGGCCGCGGTCGCCGCGGCGATCAAGGAGATGGTCGTGCGCGGGGCGCCGGCGATCGGCGTGGCCGCGGCCGGCGGCGTGGCGCTGGCCGCGCTCGCCGCGCGGGAACGGCCGGCGGAGGGGTTCCTCTCGGCGATCGACGCGGCGGTGCAGGAGGTCGTCGCGGCGCGTCCGACGGCGGTCAATCCGCGCGTCGCGGCGAAGCGGGTCGCCTCCGCGGCGCGCGAGGCGCTCGAGGCCGGCGACGAGCCGGCGGCGGCCGCGGCGGCGGCGCTCGCGGCGGCGCGCGCGGTGCGCGACGAGGACCTCGCGGCGAATCAGGAGATGGGGAAGAACGGCGCGATGCTCGTGCCGGACGGCGCGCGGATCCTGACCCACTGCAACGCCGGGGCGCTGGCGACGGCCGGCTTCGGCACCGCGCTCGGCGTCGTCCGCGCCGCGGTCGCCGAAGGCAAGAGGGTGAGCGTCGTCGCCGACGAGACGCGCCCGTGGCTGCAGGGGGCGCGGCTCACGGCGTGGGAGCTCCAGAAGGACGAGATCCCGACGACGCTGATCAGCGACAACATGGCCGGCGCGCTGATGGCGCGCGGCGAGATCGACCTCGTCGTGGTCGGCGCCGACCGGATCGCCCTGAACGGCGACGTCGCCAACAAGATCGGCACCTACATGGTCGCGGTCCTCGCGCGGCGGCACGGCGTGCCGTTCTACGTCGTCGCCCCGACCGCGACGATCGACGCCGACTGCCCCGAGGGCGCCGCGATCCCGATCGAGGAGCGCGACCCCGAGGAGGTCCTCTCGTTCGCCGGGCAGCGCGTCGCGCCGGACGGGATCGCGGCGCGGCACATCGCGTTCGACGTCACGCCGGCCGAGCTGGTGACGGCGATCGTGACCGAGAAGGGGATCCACCGCGCGCCGTTCGCCCGCTCGCTCGCCCACGCCCTCGGCATCGAGGACGAGGCGCCCGCGCCCGCGGCCGAGGAGGGAACCGCCGCCGAAACCGCTCCCGCCGCCGATCCGGCCGCGGACGGCGAGGCCGACCAGCAGTGATCCGCGCCCGCGCCGACCGCGCGTCCGCAGCCCGGCGCGAGGGAGAACGCCGATGATCCGCGCCCGCGCCGTCCTGCTCGACATCGACGGCACGCTCGCCGACGGGGTGGGCGGGCCGGCGCTCCCGGGCGCCGTGGAGGCGGTGCGCGAACTCTCGCGCCGCGTGCCGGTGCGCTTCGTCACCAACACGACCTCGCGGCCGCGGAGCGCGCTCGCGGCTTGGATGTCGGACCTCGGCTTCGACGCGCCGGAGGAGTCGGTCGTCACGCCGGTCTCGCTCGCGCGGCGCGTCCTGCCCGCGCGCGGCGACGACTGCGGCGTGCTGCTCTGCGAGCCCGAGGCCCGCGGGGATCTCGCGTGGTTCCGCGAGGCGCCGCCGGGCGAGGCGCGCGCCGTGCTCGTCGCGACCGAGGCCCACGACCGCGCGATCGCCGATCTCGCGCCGGCGGTCGAGGCGCTGCTCGGCGGGGCGCGCCTCTACTCGCTCCAGCAGAACCGCGTCTTCCGCCGCGGCGGCCGCCTGCTGACCGACCTCGGCCCGCTCGCCGCGTTCCTCGGCTACGCCGCGAACGTCCGCTGGGAGAACCTCGGCAAGCCGTCGCCGTTGCTGTTCGCCGAGATCGCGGCCGAACTGGGACTCTCGCCGGCGGACCTCGCGATGGTCGGGGACGACGCGGAGTTCGACGCCTCGGGCGCGGTCGCCGCCGGATGCGGCGCGGGGATCTTGGTGCGCACCGGCAAGTACCGTCCCGGCGACGAAGACCGCGTCGCGCCGCCGCCGACGCTCGTGCTGGACGACGTCTCGCAGCTTCCCGACGCGCTCTGAGCCGTCGCCGCCGTTGCGCGCCCGAGCGCGGACGCGCCCGACTCCGCCGACTCTCCGCTGCGCGGCGCCCGTCGGGCCGCGCGGCGCCGCGGCCCGCGGCTACGCCTCGATGCGCGCCGCGCCGTAGCGCTTGAGGACCTCTTCGTCGGCGCGGTCGGCCGAGACCGCGACCGCCATCACCGCCGACTTCAGCTCGTCCTTGGAGCAGGTGGCGCCCGGCACGCTGTAGCGGAACATCAGCTCGCCGTCCGTGTCCACGGCGAAGCCGCCGTAGCGGTACAGCGTGTTCTCGCGCAGCAAGTGCGAGGCCATCTCCCCGGTCACGTGCAGCCCCCCCGCGACCCAGGCGAAGACGCCGACGCTCGCGTCGTCGTCCCCCCAGGCGTCCACGTAGATGTGCACGGTGGCCCGGCCGTAGCGGAGCACGAACAGCGGCTTGACCGGATCGGGCGCCGCGAGCTCGCCGAAGAGCTGCCGCAGGATCAGGCGGACCTTCTCGTAGACCATTCGGTGCGCGGCGTGGGCGAACTCGATCCGCGGGCCGCCGCCGTTGGCGAGCGGTCCCTTCGCGGGAGCCTCGACGTCCCCCTTGCGTCGCGTCAGACGCAACTTCCAGCCACCGAACCATTTGCCCACTGTGCGCACCTTCGTTCCGCCGCGTTCCGCGTTTCAAGTTGACGGCGCTTGGCGGGGGGCGTCAACCGCACCTTTCGCCGCCGCCGTAGCGTCGAGCCGGTCTCCGTCCATAATCATTGCCCGTCGCCGGACGCGCGACAAACGGGGCCGACGAAGATGGATCGGATGCTGCGGGCAATCGCCGCCGAAGGTGGCGCGCGGGTCGTCGCCGTGGAGACGACCGGCGTGGCCGAGAAACTGCGCACGGTGCACTCCGCCTCGCCGACGATGACCGCCGCGCTCGGGCGCGCCGCGACCGGCGCCCTGCTCCTCGCCGCCTCCTTGGAGAAGGTGACGGAGAAGGAGCCGATCGTCACGTTGGAGATCGAGGGAAACGGTCCGGCGGGGAAGATCATCGCCACCGCCTCGCCCGCGGGCTGGGTCCGCGCGACGGCGAAGAACACCGCGGCCGACCCGCCGCCGAAGCCGAACGGCAAGCTCGACGTCGGTGCCGCCGTCGGGCGCGAGGGAACGCTCGCCGTGGCGCGCGATCTCGGCTTCGGCCAGCCGTACCGCGGCGTCGTGCCGCTCGCGGGCGGCGAGATCGGCCTCGACCTCGCGACCTACCTCAAGGACTCGGAGCAGACGCCGACGGCGGTGCTGCTCGGCGTGCGCGTCGCCGCCGACGGCCGAGTGCTGCATTCCGGCGGGCTGCTCGTGCAGCTGATGCCCGGCTTCTCCGAGGAGCGGGCGATCGTGCTCGAATCGCGCCTCTCGGCCTTCGGCGAGTTGACGCGGAAGATGCAGGCCGGCGCGGGGCCGGCGGAGTGGATCGACGAGATCTTCGCCGCGACGGCCAAGGTCGAGGAGGAGACGCCGGTCCGCTTCCACTGCGGCTGCTCCCGCGACCGGGTGGAGCGGGCGCTCAAGCTGCTGGGGGCGAAGGAAGTCGGCGCGTTGATGCGCGACGCGGAATCGCGCCCGGCGCGGATCGTCTGCGAATTCTGCCGCACGGCCTACGACGTGCCGCGGGACGATCTGGCGCGCCTGCTGCTGGAGCTGGAGCGAGAGGCGCCTCCCGCGGCGCGCGCGTGATCCTCGAAGCGACTCGCGTCCCGCTCCTGAGCGCGGCGAATCCGCGTCGCGGCCATTGGGGACGCGCGTGATCCTCGAAGCGACGAGCCGCGGCGGCGAGGCGCGTCGGGTCGCGCGCCCGACGCTCGACGTTTCGCGGCCGCCGCGGACGGGACCGTGCGCTTCCTGACGACGGTCATTCTGCTGCTCGCCGCGCCCGGGGTGGCGCTCGAGCTGTGGCGCTCCGGGTGGGCGCTCTCCGCCGCGCCGCACTTCCCGTACCTCGCCGGCGGCCTCGCGGCCGGGCTGCTGCTCGAGGTCCTGTTCCTGCGCCGCGTCTGGCCGACCTTCGAGATCTTCGAGCACGAGCTGACGCACGCCCTCTTCGCGCTCCTCTGCCTGCGGCTGGTGACCGGCTTCGTCGTCCGCCGCTCCGGCGGCGAGGTCCGCTACCGCGGCCGCTTCGGCGGCAAGGCGGCCGACGACCTGATCGGCCTCGCCCCCTACGTCGCGCCGACCTTCACGCTGATCGGCGCCCTGCTGCGCCCCGTCTTCCCGCCCGCGTGGTTCCCGTGGTGCGATTTCGCGCTCGGCGCGACCCTCGGCTACCACGTCGGGAGCGCCCTCCGCGAAACCCGCGTCGCCTGGACCAAGCGCCGCTTCGCCTCGGCCGGCTCGGGCGAAGCGACCCGCAGCGACGTCGGCAAGCGCGGCTACGTCTTCAGCTTCGTCTTCATCGTCGTCGTCGGCGCCGCCCTCCACGGCCTCCTCTTCGACCTCCTCGCCTCCGGTCCCCGCGGCGCCCTCGCCTGGGCCTCCCACGTCTGGACGGACGGCCAGCCGCCGCTTCGGGCAGCGTGGGCCGCCGTCGCGGAATTCTCCGGCCGCCTTTTCTGAGAAGTGGTCAGGAAAAACTGATTCGGTCGGAGGGCCTTCCCCCCGAAGCAAATTCGGGGGACGCGGCGGAATCTGGGGCGATTCGCCCCGCCCGGACGTATAACAGTCAGAGGCGATTCCGTTGATACGAAAAAACCTGTAGGGAATTTTGCGCGGTGCGACTGAGCGGGATACATTGACGGCGGCTGAGGCAAGCCCGGAACCCCCACCAACCGGGCGATTTCACGCGCTCGCCAGT
>JAJFTU010000151.1 GCA_021372775.1 bacterium
GACCGCGCCGCCGCCGCAGCGCAGCGTCGCCGCGCCGTTCCACGGCACGGCGCGCGTCACCCGCGCGCCGTCGAGGAAGGTGCCGTTGCGGCTGCCGAGGTCCTGAACGAAGAGGACGCCGCCCGATTCGAAGACGACCGCGTGCCGCTCGGAGACGGTGTCCGACGCGAGGCGCAGCGCGCAGTCGGCGCCCCGCCCGACGAAGACCGCCCGCGCCGCGGCGGGCGCGGGAACCGCCGCGCTCCCGCACGCCGCGACGTCCGATGGAACCGCCGCTCTCCCGCACGCCGCGACGTCCGACGGAACTGCCGCTCCTCCGCGCGCCGAGACGTCCGCGGAAGCGAGCGGCCGCGCGGCGACGACGGCGCCGCCCGAGGAGAAGCCCTCCGCGCCCGACAGCGGCGCGCCGCAGCGATCGCAGCAGCGTGCGTCGAGCGCGTTCTCCGCGCCGCACGCGCAGCGCCGCGCGAGCCCGCTCACCGGCCCCCCGCGCGCCGCCGGGCCGCGAGCAGCTGCTCGACGTAGCGCAGCCGCTCCGCCGTCGGCGGATGGCTTTCGAGAAGGTCGTAGGCGACCCGCAGGCCTCCGCGCGGACCGAAGCGGAGCGGCTCGCCCTGCAGCCGCGCCAGCGTCTCGAGCGCGGTCTTCGCGCCCGCCGGATCGAAGCCCGCTTCCGCGGCGAGGCAGAGGCCGAGGCGGTCGGCCTCGAACTCCAAGTCCTGGTCGTACGGCGCGCGGACGGCCGAGGCGACGACGCCCCCGAGGGCCTCGTCGATCTTCGCGTCCGGCTGGCCGTTGATCCACTGCGCCGCCTTCTCCGTGGCCATCGCCAGCCGCAGCGACTCGCGCCCGTGGCCGAGCGCGGCGTGGGCGATCTCGTGGCCGAGGACGAACGCCGCCGCGTCGTCCTCGGGCATCGCGCGCAGCAAGCCGTCGAAGACGACGCCGCGTCCGCCCGGCGCCATGAAGGCGTTGGCGTTGTCCGAGGCGAGCGGCGTGAAGCGGAAGGCGTCCGGCGCGGCGCCCGGCACGACGCGCGCCAGCCGGCCGGAGATCGCGTCGAGCCTGCCGATCTGCGCGCCGTCCCCCGAAACGCCGAAGTGCTCGACGAGCGAGCGCACGACCGCCTCGCCGACGCGCCGCTCCTGCTGCGGCGTCGGCTCCGGGCCGATCGCGTTCGCCGCGCCGCGCAGCGCGGTCTTCGCCGTGCCGACGATCGGAGCCTCGCCGCCGCCGCCCGACGGGACGCGGGGCGGAGCGCCGTAGCAGCGAGCGAGCAGCCGGTCGAGGTCGGCCGGCCGCGCCGCGCCGCGGAGGTCGAGCGTGCTGCCGAGGCCGCCCGACGGCGCGTCCGGCTCGAGGAACCCCCACCACAAGAGCAACGCGAGCGCCGCGAGTCCGACGAGCAGCCAGACGACGAGCCAGCGGGAGCGGCGCCGCTTCGCGCGCCGCGGACCCGCGTCCGGCGAAGCGCCTTCCCGCGTGCGCGCCGCATCGCCTTCGAAGCGCCGCGACGCCTCGCGCTCGGCGTCGTCGAGCGAGCGGCGCGGGCTTTCGGTCGCCGCGGGGACGGCGTCCCGTAAGTCGCCACCCCAGCCGCGCCCGTCGGCGGACGCCGCGCGAGGCGCCCGCGGCAGCGGCGCGAGACGCGCGCCGCAGGCGTCGCAGAACCTCGCCGACGGGTCGCTCTCGGTGCGTCGGCAAACGGGGCAATAGAACGCGCTCACGAACATCTCCCCCGGCGGTGCGGCGGCGGCGCGGGACGCAGCCCGCGCCGCCTCGCGTCACTACTTTGAATGACTGCCTTCGCGCTTCGGCGTCGTGCCGCCCT
>JAJFTU010000152.1 GCA_021372775.1 bacterium
GGCCATCGGCCGCCCCGCTACTCGCCGGCGTTCGTCTCGGGGGGCTGCTCCGGCGGGAGGTCGCGGTGGCCGGCGACCGGCAGGCGCAGGGCGACGCAGGTCCCGTGGCCGACGCGGCTCGTCACGAGGAAGCGGCCGCCGTGCTCGTCCACCGTGCGGTAGCTGATGGCGAGGCCGAGCCCGGTGCCGATGCCGCGCGGCTTGGTGGTGAAGCCGGGGTCGAAGATCCGCGATTGGTCCTCGGGGGCGATGCCGCAGCCGGTGTCGTGGAACTCGATCCGCACGTGGTCCGGCCCGTCGCAGCGGGTCGCCACGCGGATCGTTCCCTTCCCCTCGATCGCCTGCACCGCGTTCTGCAGCAGGTTCATGTAGACCTGGTTCATCGCGTCGGGACGGCAGAGGATGTGCGGGATCGGGCCGTAGTCGCGCACGACCTCGATCCGCCCCTTCGTCTCGTGGGCGAGCAGCGCCAGCGAGGCGTCGATCCCTTCGTGCGGGTCCACCAGCTCCTGCTCCGCGCGGTCGAGGTGCGCGAAGAGGCGCAGCGAGCGGACGATCTTCTGGATCCGCGCCGCGGCGAGCCCGTGCAGGTCGAGCAGCTCCCGCAGCACCGGCATCTCGGCGCGCAGCCGCTCGTCGAACCCCTCCGTCGCCGGCGCGGCGAGCAGCTCCTCGAGCCGCTTCAGCCGCCGCTGCAGCAGGTCCTGGTTGGCGACGATCGTCGAGAGCGGCGTGTGGATCTCGTGCGCCACGCCGGCGGCGAGGCGGCCGATCGAGGCCATCTTCTCCGTCTGCAGCGCGTCGGCCCGCGCCTCGAGCAGGTTGCGCACCTGCTCCTGCAGTTCCTCGGCCCGCCCGGCGATCCGCCGCGCCTCCTCGCGGCGGGCGTCGATCTCCTCGCTCAGCGCCTCCGACGTGCGGATCAGGTGGTTCTCCACCCCCAGCGTCGTCGTCACGTCGCGCAGCGTCTCGACGAACCCCGCGGCGGCGCCGTCCGCGCCGCGGAACGGCACGCACGTGACCTCGAGGTAGGTCGCGCCGACCTCGCCCGGCGCGGCGCCGCTGACCATGTACCAGCGCTCCGTCGTGCCGCGGCGCAGCGCTTCGCGCGCGAGGCAGCCCCGGCACGGCGCGTCGAGGCCGAAGAAGGCGCGGTGGCAGGGACGCCCCGCCGCGTCGCCGTACGCGGCGCGCGAGGCGGGGTTCTGCCCGCGCACCGCGAGCTCGGCGGACTGCACGCTCGCCGGCTCGGGCAGCAGCTCGAAGACGTCGGGGCGGGGCATCAGAGGAGCGAGCGGAAGATCCGCTGGCGCAGCGACTCCAGCGACTGGTCGCGGTCCTTGAGCGCCCGCAGCAGGCGCGTCCGCTCGCAGGCGTTGCGCAGCGTCAGCAGCAGCGCGTCGTTGTCCCACGGCTTCTCGATGTACTGGTAGAGGCCGATCTCGTTGATCGAGCGGATCGCGCTGTCCTTGTCGGCGTAGCCGGTGAGGAGGATCCGCGCCGCCTCGGGCTGCAGCTCGCGCGCCTTGGCGAGGAACGCCAGCCCGTCCATCTCCGGCATCACGAAGTCGGAGAGGATCGCGTCCACCGGCGTCTCCCGAAGACGCCCGATCGCCTCGGCGGGGGTCGTGCAGACCACGCGCTCGAAGTCGCTCTCGAGGCGGAGCAGGCTGTCCAAGGTCTGCGTGGCCAGCGGGTCGTCGTCGAGGATCAGGACCCGCCCGCCGCCGTTCTGGTTCATCGCATCGCTCCTTGCGCCTCGGCCGCCCGGCGAATCCGGCGCACGAGCTGGCGCACGAGGCTGCGGGCCAGCTCGGGGTTCTCGGTCCAGACGTCCTCGAAGCCCCAGCGGTCCAGGCGCAGCGCGCTGGTCCTTACCGTAGCACGCGCCGTCACCGGGCGCGGCGCGTCCTCGAAGAGCCCGAAGGCGCCGAGCGCCTCGCCCGGGGCCAGCCGTCCCATCGGCTTGCCGTCCCGCTCCAGCTCGACGTCGCCGTCGAGCATCAGGATCAGGTCGCCCGGCGGGTCGTCCTGGCGACAGACGACCTCGCCCGGCGCGTACGTCGCCTCGCGGGCGACGGCCGCCACGAGCGACAGCTGCTCCGCCGGGATCTCGGCGAAGAGGTCGAGGCGGCGGAGCGCCAGCACCTTGTCGATCAAGCTCATCGGAACGTCCTCGTCGGCCGCGCCGCGCCGCGGGCGGAGAAGCGCCAGCGCCGCGTCGCGCACCCGCGGGTCGGGATCGGTGCGCGCGGCGTCGGCCGCGGCGCGCGCCTGCGCCGGTTCGAGTTCGGCGGCCGCGGCCAGCGCGACCGCGCGCAGCCACGGTTCGGGGTCGGACAGCAGGTCGAAGACGACCGCCCGCGCGTCGCCCCGCGCGGCCGCCGCGTCGCCGTCCCCCTCGAGCAGCGGCAGCAGCCGCCGCCACTGCGCGCGCGGCCGGAGGTTGTCGAGCAGCTCCGCCGCGTTGCTCCGCCGCTCGGCGTCGAACTCGGCGAGGCAGCGGCGGCAGAGCGCCATGTCGCGCGCCGGGTAGGCGAGCGAGAGCCGGCGGAAGACCGCGGCCCGCCGCGTCGCCGCCGCGTCGCCGAGCGACGCCGCGAGGAGCCTCGTCGCCGGCCCCGGCGCGCCGTCGAGCGCCCGCCGCGCCTCGCGCAGGCGGCGCAGGTCCCGCGCCTCGGCGAGCGCGAACTCCAGCGCCTCGCGGGTCTCGATCGGCCGGAAGCCGCCGCCCCGCAGCCGCGTCCGTTCGAGCGCCGACGCCGCCGCCTCGGCGACCGCGCGGTCGCGGCCGCGCAGCGCGGCGACGAGCGCGGCGACCGCGCGCGGCGTGCCGATCCGCTCCAGCACCGAGGGGACGGCGCGCCGCACCGCCTCGGCCGTCTCCGGCCGGCGCAG
>JAJFTU010000153.1 GCA_021372775.1 bacterium
CCCCGCGCCCGCCGGCGGGCCTCGAACCACTTCAGGTAATCGTTGACGTACTCCGCATCCGACTCGTACGGTTCGATGTTCGCGCCGTCGCGGCGCTCCCGACTCGGCACTGCGTTCTTCGCCTCCTTGACGCAGCCATCATGCCGGGCGACGCGGCACATATCGTGCCGCTTGCGGAGATCGCCGCGCGGACGACGCCGCGCGCCTTCTCCTCAGTCGGCGGCGGCCGAAGACGCGGGCCCTTCGGTCGGGCGCAGCACCGGCTTCCAGACGTAGAGGCGCCAGTAGATCGGCATGGAGAAGACCGAGCCCAGGAAGATCACGACCGCCCAGAAGCCCTTCATGTCGTTCGCGACGAGCGGCGTCCTGAACAGGTGGACGACGTAGAAGGCGACGAGCGCGCAGACCAGAAGAGCCGCCGCGAGGTGGCCGAAGAACAAGACGGTGAACAGACAGTCGTCCGGGAAGTCGACCACGGGAGCGGAAGAACTCAGCGAGCCCACAACGATCAGCGCCAGGAACATCGCGACGGAGAGGACGAGCCACGCCGCGGGAAGGACCGTCAAGACGCCCAGCGCCGCCGCCTTCTTCTTCCCGATCTCCATCGTGTCCGCCCCCCCGGCGCGCCGCGCGCGCCGACCCGCCGGGCGGTTCAGTCCGCGACGGCGGCCGCGCGCCCCGCCCCCGGCGCGCGTCGCCCCGGACGAAGGCTCAGCGCTTCTTCGGGCGCGGCGGCGCGGCCGTCTCGGCGCCCTCCGCGTCGGCCTGCATCCGCGCCTGGAAGGCCGCCTCCAACTCCGCCAGCAGCGCCTCGTCCTCGATCCGGACGTAGTTGCCGTCGGCGACTTCGAACGACTCGAAGTCCGGCTCGTCCACCTCGTCGTCGAGGAACGGCGCGATCCGCTCCTCGCGCATCAGCACCGCGAGGCGGCGGCCGTCGATCTCGGTCTCGAAGAGATTCACGTAGCGGAGGCTCTCCCCCTGCTCGTTCGTGAACACCAACACGGGGTACGCCCCGCCCTTGTCCGCCATCGCGCCTCCCGTCGCTCCATCGCGCGCGCGGCCGCCGCCTCGCCCGCGCGGAGCCGCGCGGCGGCGGGCGGCCTGGCGCCGCGCGCTATTCGTCCCGTTCGCCGTGTCGCTGCTGCTCGGCCGGAGAAAGCTCGTAGCGCAGGCAGCACATCAAGCGGCCGCATTGGCCGGAGATCTTCGCCGGGTTCAGCGGCAGCCCCTGAGTCTTGGCCATCCGCATCGAGACCGGCGCGAAGCCGTGCATCCACGAGGCGCAGCAGAGCTGCTGCCCGCAGTGCCCGATCCCGCCCTGCAGCACCGCCGCGTCGCGCACGCCGATCTGCCGCAGCTCGACGCGCGCGCGGAGCCGCCGCGCGAGGTCGCGCACCAACTCGCGGAAGTCGATCCGCCCCTCGGCGACGAACTGGAAGGTGATCTTCCGCCCGCCGGAGGAGCCCTCCGCGCGCAGGATCCGCATCGGCAGCTGCAGCTCCGCCGCCTGCCGCCGCGCCGTCTCCAGCCATTCCTCGCGCAGCCGCTGGTTGTGCGACTCGCGGTCCTCGTCTTCCGCCTCGGCCCGCCGCGTCGCCTTCGGCAGCGGCCGGCTGTCGAACGACGGGACTTCCAGCGGCGCGCGCGAGCAGACGCCGAACAGGGTCCGGCCGTCGTCCATGGCGATCAGGACGCGGTCCCCCAGTTCGAGATCGGCCCGCTCGGTCTGGCAGGTCAGCGGCCGCGCGCGGCCCGGAAGTTCCACCTCGACAGTGAACACGTTAGACTGGCCTTTCAGTTCCATTGTAGTTTCGCACGGCCGGGGGCGCCCTGTCCCGGCATGGAGACCAAGGGATGGACCGACCGCTGGGGCGGGACGAAACGAAGGACATCGCCGTCAACCGGCAGGTGCGGCGCGACTATATCGTCGAGGAAACGTTCGAGGGGGGGCTGGTCCTGCTCGGGACCGAGGTCAAGTCGTGCCGCGAGGGGCGCGTCCAGCTCAAGGACTCCTACGCCAGGGTCAAGGACGAGGAGCTCTGGCTGATCGGGGTCCACATCGCCCCCTACTCCCACGCCTACCACGACAACCACCCGCCCGAGCGGCGGCGCAAGGTCTTGATCCACAAGCACGAGATCCGGCGGCTGCTCGGCAAGACGGAGCGCTCCGGCTACACGCTCGTCCCGCTGCGCATTTACCTGAAAGGGACGCGGGTCAAGGTGGAGCTGGGGCTCTGCAAGGGCCGCCCCAAGGGGGAGAAGAAGGACGAGCTGAAGAAGCGGATCCAGGAGCGCGAGATGCGCCAGGAAGCCGCCCGCCGCCGCTGACGCCGTTCAGCGAACCTATGTCCTTCCGGCCGGCGAATCGACGAGCGGGGCGCGCGCGGCGGCCCGCCTTTGACGCCACTCGGCAGCCGTTCCGTCTCGCGCCCGCTGACGCCGTTCAGCGCACGCGTTCCTTCTCGCCGCCGCGCCGCGCCGGACGGGAGGCGGTCGGGTCGAAGCGCAGACGCCCCTCGGCCGTCCCCTTCTCCGCGCGGAAGACGATCGAGCCCGGCGCGTCGGCGGGGATGTCGGCCGCGACCATCGCGCTCCCGTCCCGCGCCGTCTCGCCGCGCCAGAGCTCGCGCGGCGCGCCGTCGCGCAACACGAGGCGGGCCGCCGCGGCCGCGCCCTCGACCGGACGCCCGTCGTCGGCCCGCGCCACGAAGAGCCGCCCGCGGAGCGAGTCGGGCCGGTCGGGCTCGAACCGCAGGGCGAGCGCCGCCGCCCCCTCCTGCTCCCGCAGCCGCCCGGCGACCAGCTCGTCGCAGGGCCCGTCCTCGGGCCAGAGGTCGAGCAGCGTCTCCCGCCGCTCGACGAAGAACTCGCCGTGCCGAACGCGGCGCACAACGTCGCGGTGCTGCCGTTCCAGCCGCCGCTGGGCCTCCTCGGCCCCCGCGGCGTCGGCCGGGAGGTCGGCGAGCGTCGAGCGCTCCTGATGCAGGATCTGCCCGCCGCAGTAGACGAGCGTCTCGACGAGCGGCTCGTCCTCGCCGCGGTGCTCCGACTGGACGTGGAAGACCGTCCCGTCGAACAGGACGTCGCTGTTGTGTCCCCGGGCCACGCGCGCTCCTCGCGGCCGCCGGCCGGGGCCGCCGCGCGGCGTCCCGAAGGCGCGCCGCCGGCCGCCCGGGGCCGGGCCGAGCGGCAACCACTTTCGCCCAACCCGCGCCGCGGGTCAACGAGCGCGCAAGAGGTCGGCCGCAGGCGTTGCCCCCCCGCCCCTCTGATCCGATAATTCCGCGCTTCCGGAGGCCGGGACCGGCGCCGGGCGGGAGGGACGCGATGAGCCGCATTCCGGTCGAGGAGGCGCTCGACACCTACAACATCGCCCTTTGGGGCGGCGGCTACTTCTCGATCAACAACGAAGGCGAGCTGACCGTCCGCCCGACGCGCGATCCGGAACGCGAGGTCGCGTTGCCGAAGCTCGTCGCCGAGATGCGCCGGCGCGGCCTCGAGACGCCGCTCCTGTTCCGCTTCCCGCAGATCGTCGCCAACCGCGTCGCCGAGCTCGTCGGCGCGTTCCGCGGCGCGATGGCCGAGTTCGGCTACGAAGGGGCGGAGTACCTCCCCGCCTTCCCGATGAAGGTCAACCAGCAGCGCGAGGTCGTGGACGCGCTGATCCAGGCCGGACGCGACTTCAAGATGGGGCTCGAGGCCGGCTCGCGCGCCGAGCTGATGGCCGCGCTGGCCCTCGACGTCTCGCCCGGCGCGCTGACGGTCGTCAACGGCTACAAGGACCTCGAGACGATGCGGCTCGCGATCCTCGGCGCCCGCTGCGGCCGCCGGGTCGTGATCGTGATCGAGAAGCAGTTCGAGATCGAGCCGCTGCTCCGCGCCTTCGAGGAGGCGGGGCCGGGGCCGCTCCCCGAGGTCGGCTTCCGCGTCCGCCTCTTCGCCCGCGGCGCCGGCAAGTGGTGGAAGTCGTCCGGCGTGACGGCCAAGTTCGGCCTGACGACCGAGGGGCTGCTCGAGGTCGTGCGGCGGCTGGCCGACGCGGGGCACCTCGACCGCGCCTCGATGGTCCACTTCCACATCGGCTCGCAGATCCCCGAGATCCGGCGCTTCAAGACCGCCTTCCGCGAGGCGGCCCGCTTCTACGCCAAGCTGCGGCGGCTCAACGTTCCGGTCTCGATCCTCGACGTCGGCGGCGGCCTCGCCGTGGACTACGACGGCTCGAAGACCGCCTCCGACGCGTCGATGAACTACTCCATCGCCGAGTACGCGAACGACGTCGTCTACGCGGTGAAGGAAGTCTGCGCCGAGGAGAAGGTGCCGCTGCCCTCGCTCGTCTCCGAGTCGGGGCGGGCGCTCGTCGCCTACCACTCGCTGCTCGTGGCCAACGTGCTGGGGCGGATCACCAGCGACGCGCCGCCGGAGCGGCTCGAGGCGTCGCTCAACGAGCCGCGCGTGGTCTCCGAGCTGCGCTCGATCGTGCGCGACATCAACGCCAAGAACTACCTCGAGTACTACCACGACGCCGGCGAGCTGCGCGAGGAGATGTCCACCCTCTTCGCCATCGGCATGATCTCGCTCGCCGACCGCTCGATGACCGAGGGGCTCTACTGGGAGGTCGCGCGGCGGGCCCTCGCCTTCGCCCGGCGGGAGAAGGTGCCGCTCGAGGAGTTCGAGGAGCTGGAGCGGGCGCTGCACGAGAAGTACGTCGTCAACTTCTCGGTCTTCCAGAGCACGCCGGACCACTGGGCGCTCGACCAGCTCTTCCCGATCGTGCCGATCCAGCGGCTGCGCGAGGCGCCGGACCACCAGGCGACGCTGGTGGACATCACCTGCGACTCCGACGGCGAGATCGACAAGTTCATCGACATCAAGGACATCAAGGAGACGCTGCCGCTCCACGCGATCGAGGCCCACCAGGAGGAGCCGTACGACATCGCGTTCACGCTCCTCGGCGCCTACCAGGACGTCATGGGGGACATGCACAACCTCTTCGGGATGCCCGACGAGGTCCTCGTGACGGTCGGCGACGACGGCGAGGCGCGCGTGGAGAAGGTCGTGCGCGGCGACACGGTGACCGACGTGCTGCGGATCTTCGGCTACCCGCACGAGGAGCTGCTCGGCTCGGTGCGCGCGGCGCTGATGCGGCGGGTGGCGCTGGACGAGCTGTCCGAGG
>JAJFTU010000154.1 GCA_021372775.1 bacterium
CCGCGAAGCGCCGCGCCGCGCGTCGAGTCCCGACCCGTCAGAGATGGCGCAGCGTCGTGCGCGCCGCCTCGGCCCCGCCGAGCGGCAGGCTCGCCGAGGCGTCGAGGCCGTCGAGGTCGTTCTCGCCCGCCTCGAGCGCCGGCAGCCCGGCCAGCGCGATCATCGCCGCGTTGTCGCCGCAGTACTTCAGCGGCGGGATCGAGAACGCCAGCCCGGCCTCGTCGGCCAGCTTCCGCGCCTCGCCGCGGAGCAGGCTGTTCGCCGCCACGCCGCCCGCCACGACCAGCGAGCGCGGCCGGTCCTCCTCGATGAGCTGCCGCGTGCGCCGCAGCAGCTCGCGCACCACCGCGTGCCGGAACGAGGCGATCAGGTCGAGCATCGGCTGCGGCGGCTCGTCGTCCGGCCGCGCCAGCGGCGCGATCCCCGCCGCCTCCATGTGCAGCCGCGCCGCCGTCTTGTAGCCCGAGAACGAGAAGTCGAGCGAGCCCTTGGTCTTGACCGCCCCGAACGGCACGGCGTGCGGGTTGCCGCGCGCCGCGAGCCGGTCCACGACCGGCCCGCCGGGGTAGGGGAGCCCGAGCAGCTTCGCCAGCTTGTCGAACGCCTCCCCCGCTGCGTCGTCGCGCGTCTTCGCGAGCTGCGTGAAGCGGCGCGGCCCGTCCACGCGCCAGAGCGCGGAGTGGCCGCCGGAGACGACGAGCGCGAGCGCGGGGTACGGCACGTCGGGCGCCTCGAGCCAGGCCGAGGCGATGTGCCCGGCGAGGTGGTTGACGCCGACGACCGGCAGCCCGCGCGCGAGCCCGAGGGCGCGCGCCGCGGCGACGCAGACGAGGAGGCAGCCGATCAGCCCCGGCCCCTTCGTCACCGCGATCCCGTCGATGTCGTCGAGCCCGCAGCCCGCGAGGTCGAGCGCGCGGCGCACGACCGGATCGACCGCCTCGAGGTGGTGCCGCGCGGCGAGCTCCGGCACGACCCCGCCGTACGGGGCGTGCACCTTGACCTGCGAGGAGACGACGGAGGAGAGGACGCGGCGCGGCCCGTCGAGGACCGCCGCGGCCGTTTCGTCGCACGAGCTTTCGAGGCCGAGGACGCGCATGCGGCCATTGTACGTCGCGCCCCGCGGGCCGCCGCCGTTTGGGCTGGCGGGCCATCCCGCGCGCTGGACGCCGCGCGGCGCGGCGCATACTGTCGCCGCGATGCGCCCGACCGACCCCGACCGCCCCTCCGGCTTCCGCGCGCTCTTCAGCGGCCGGATGCTGGCGATGCTCCTCCTCGGCTTCTCCTCCGGCCTGCCGCTGCTCCTCGTCGGCGGCACGCTCCAGGCGTGGCTCAAGGACGAGGGGGTGCGGATCGAGGAGATCGGCCTCTTCGCGCTCGTCGGCCTGCCCTACACGCTGAAGTTCCTCTGGGCCCCGCTCTTCGACCGCTTCGTCCCGCCGTTCCTCGGCCGGCGCCGCGGCTGGATCATCGTCGTGCAGGGCGCGCTGGCCCTCGCCATCGCCGCCCTCGGCCTCGCGCGCCCCTCG
>JAJFTU010000155.1 GCA_021372775.1 bacterium
CGGGTGCTCGCCTTCGCCGACGAGCTGCCGGTCGGCACGCACACGCTGACGGTCGTGCTGCGCGCGACGACGGCGGGAACGTTCCAGCTCCCCGCGGCGCGGGCCGAGGAGATGTACACGCCGGAGGTCTTCGGCCGTTCGGAGGGGGGCTCTCTCGTGGTCGCGCCCCCCGCCGACTGAGCGGAGCGCGATGACGACGCCGCACGTTCCCGCGGTCGCGCGCCGCGCGCTCGCCTGGGCGGGCGGACGGGGCGCGCGCTGGCCGCGGCGGTGCGGGCGGTGGGCGGCGCTCGGCGTCGGCGCGGTCGCGCTCGGCGCGGCGTTGTTCGTCGCCTGGCCGCTGCCGCGCGACCTGCTCGCCCCGACCTCGGAGACGGTCGTGCGCCTGCTCGACCGCGAGGGGCGTCCGCTGCGCGAGGCGCGGCGCGACGGCGCGGGGCGCGCCGTGCCGCTGCCGCAGGGGCCGCTGCCGCCGCTCGTCGTGCAGGCGTTCGTCGCCGCGGAGGACCAGCGCTTCTTCGGCCACTGGGGCGTCGATCCGCGCGCCGTGGCGCGGGCGGCGCGCGACGCGGCGCGCTCGCGGCGCGTCGTCTCGGGCGCCTCGACGATCACGCAGCAACTGGCGCGGCGGCTCGTGCCCCGCTCCCGCACGCCGTGGGGCAAGGCGAAGGAGATGCTCTGGGCGCTGCGGCTCACGGCCCATCTCCCGCGCGAGCGGATCATGCGGGAGTACCTCGACCGCGTGGCGCTCGGCGGCGACGTCGTCGGCGTCGAGACGGCGGCCGAGGAGTATTTCCGCCGTCCCGCGGCGGGCCTCTCTCGCGCGCAGGCGGCGCTCGTGGCGGGGGTGGCGAGCTCGCCCGCGCGCTTCGATCCGCGGCGGCGCCGCGCCGACGCGATCGCGCGGATGCGCCGCGTGCTGGAGCGGATGCGCGTCCTCGGCTTCGTGGACGACGCCGAGGCGCGCGCGGCGGCCGACGAGCCGCTCGACTTCGCCGCGCCGCAGCGCGTCTTCCGCGCGCCGCACTTCGCCGCGCGGATCGTCGGTTCGCTCGAGGAGCGCGGCCTCGGCGCGGCGGCGGAGGTCGAGACGACGCTCGACCCGCGGGTGCAGGAGGCGGCGGAGCGGGCGATCCGCGAGGAGCTGTCCGGGCTCGCGGAACGGGGCGTCGGCGAGGCGGCGACGATCGTCGTGGACAACGCGACGGGCGAGGTCCTGGCCTACGCCGGCTCGGCCGACTTCTTCGACGCCGCGTCGGGGCAGAACGACGGCGTGCGCGCGCTGCGCCAGCCGGGGAGCGCGCTCAAGCCGTTCGCCTACGGCCTTGCGCTCGCCTCGGGGATGACGGCGGCGGAGATCATCCCCGACGTCGAGTCCCGCTTCGAGACGCCGGCCGGCGACTTCCAGCCGCGCAACTACGACCGCCGGCTGCACGGCCCGGTGCGGCTGCGCGCGGCGCTCGCCAACAGCTACAACATTCCCGCGGTGCGCGTCTGCAGCCGGATCGGGCCGGAGCGGCTGCTCGCGACGCTGCGCGAGGCCGGATTCGATTCGCTGGACAAGGACGCCGGGCACTACGGCGTGGGGCTGGTGCTCGGCGACGGCGAGGTCTCGCTCTACGACTTGGCGCGCGCCTACTCCGGGCTGGCGCGCGGCGGGGTCGTCGCGCCGCTGGTCGAGGTGCGCGCGGCGCGCGACGCGCGCGGCCTGGCGATCGAGCCGCGAGGGTCGTTCGCGCCGCGGCGCTTCCTGCCGGCCGACG
This sequence comes from bacterium, assembly GCA_021372775.1. Taxonomy (NCBI): domain Bacteria; species bacterium. The sequence continues at coordinate 1,764 of JAJFTU010000155.1, forward strand.
CGACGGCGCTCTTGACGGACATCCTCTCCGACGAGGCGGCGCGCGCGCCGGCGTTCGGGCTCGACAACGCGCTGCGGCTTCCCTTCCCCGTCGCGGCCAAGACCGGCACGAGCCGCGCCCACGTGGACAACTGGACGGTGGGGTTCACGCGCGAGCGGAC
>JAJFTU010000156.1 GCA_021372775.1 bacterium
GGCGCTGACCGGCCGCCCGCCGTTCGCGGCGCTCGAGGCCGGCGACGGCACCGACAGCGACTTCTCGATCAAGGAGGCGCACGTCCGCACCGCGCCGCCCGACGTGCGCACGCTGCGCCCCGACGTTCCTGCGCATCTCGCCGAGATCGTCGCCTGCGCCTTGGCGAAGGATCCGGCGCAGCGCTTCCAGAGCTGCGGCGCGTTCAAGCGGGCATTGGAGACGGCCGTGTCCGTCGCTTGGGCCGGCGCCGGTCCCGCGGCGCCCGACGCGCCCGGATTCGCTCGCACCGCGGCGCCCAACGCGCCCGGCATCGCCGGCCCCGCGCCGGCGGCTCGGCCGTCGATTCAGGTCGCCGTCGTCGGCGCCGCCGCGGCGCCGCAGCCGGTCGTCTTGCTCCCCGGCGGCTGGGACGCGAAGCCCCGCCCGTGGCGACGGTTGCTCGCGAAGATCGTCGATTGGACGCTCTACTTTCTGCCGTCCGTATTCGCGGCCTACTTCGCCGCGATGGTCGCGGCGCCCGCGCTTCTCGGAACGTCGGATGCATGGTGCGACGAGCACCTCGGCCGTCCCTTCCTCTTTGTCGCGTTGGCCTTGGGCCCGTTTGTTCTCGACGCCCTCTTTCTGGCGTGCTTCGGCGGCACGATCGGCCGCTGGTTCTTCGATTTGCGCGTTCGCGCCGCGGACGGGCGGAAGCCTCCGTTCGGGAAGGCGGTCAAGCGGACCCTGCTGCTCTGGGTCCGCGGGATGGGGCTCTCGCTCCCCATCGTCAACATCGCCGCGATGGCGATCGCCTACACGAGGCTCCGCTCGAACGGCGTCGCGAGCTGGGATCGGGATTCCGGGCTCCTGACGATCGGTCGGAAGCTCGGCGCGGGGCGGATCGTCGGCGCTCTGGTCATCGGGTTTTTTCTCTTGCTCATCTTCTTCGGGCATCATTGATCCGCGTTTCGGCGTCTTGAAAGGGAACGAAGCTCCATGACGTTGGTCGGCGAAAACATCCTCGGGTATCAAGTCCGGAGCCTGATCGGCGAGGGCGGGATGGGGGCGGTCTACCGCGGCGTCCATCCGGTCTTCGGGCAGGAAGTGGCGATCAAGGTGCTGGACCCGGTCCTCGCCCGCGACCCGGACCTGCGCGAGCGGTTCGTGCAGGAAGCGCGGATCCAGATGGGGCTGCGGCACCAGGGGATCGTGCAGGTGCTCACCGGCGACGTCTCCGGCGACCGCGCGGCGCTCGTGATGGAGCTCGTGGACGGCGTCTCGCTCGAGGAGGTCGTCAAGCGCCGCGGCTTCGTCCCCGCCGACGAGGCGTGCGGCGTCTTCGCCAAGATCCTCGACGCCGTCGGCTACGCGCATTCCTGCGGCGTCGTGCACCGCGACCTCAAGCCGTCGAACATCCTCCTCACGGCGTCGGGCGAGCCGAAGGTGCTCGACTTCGGCATCGCCAAGGTGGTCGGCAACGCGCGGATGACCCGCACCGGCACGGCGATGGGCTCGCCGCACTACATGTCGCCGGAGCAGGTGCTCGGCAAGAAGGACATCGACCAGCGCTCCGACGTCTACTCGCTCGGCGCGACGTTCTACGAGGCGTTGACCGGGCGCCCGCCGTTCGCCGAGTGCGAGAGCGCCGACGCGGACTCCGACTTCCGGATCAAGGAGGCGCACGTCCACCGCGCGCCGGCCGATCCGCGCACGATCAAGCCGGAGATCCCGGAGCACGTCGCGGCCGCCGTTCTGAAGGCGCTGGCGAAAGATCCGGAAGAGCGCTTCCCCGACTGCTCGACCTTCGCGCGCGCCCTCGCCGGCAAGGCGATGGCCGAGGTGGCGAGCGCCGCGCCGGGGATCCGCGCCCTCAGCCGGCCGGACGACGGCCGCCCGCTCGACGCGCTCGACCTCTTCGGCGCCGGACCCTCCGCGCCGCGCTTCCCGCGGTTCCTCGCGCTCGCCGCGTCGTTCTGCCTGCCGCAGTGCGCGGCGGCGCTGCTTCCGCTAATCGGCGGAACGTCGCGCCTCGACGCGCGCTGGTGGGCGCCGGCGATCCTCTCGAACATCCTCGGCGCGACGCTCCTCGCGCTGCTCGCCTGCATCTTCGCGCGGCGGGCCGATCGGCCGGGCCTCGCCTGGGCGGCATTCGTCGTCGGGCCGCTGGTCGCGATCCCCGGCGCGGTCTTCGCCGCGGGCGGCCGCTTCGCGGCGGCGCTCGCCGATCCCGCGTCCGTCCCGTGGCTCCTGCTCGGCGTCCCGACGGCGGTGGGGTGGGCGTTCGGCGTGCGTTTGCTCGGCGGCGCCGCGGCGCGCCGCTGGACGCCGTTCGCCGCGGTCGCCGTCGGTCTCGTCGTCCGCGCGTGGGCGAGCGACTTCATCGGCCGGATCGTCTTCGTCGCCACGGGGCGCGGGCAGTTGGCCGACCTGCTTCCCACGGCGTTCGCGGGCGCATACGGACGCCTCGCCGTCGGCGCGCTGCTCGGCGCGCTGCTCGTGCAGATCGTCTGGTCGGCTTCCAAGCCGCCGAAGAAGAAGGACGACGCCGCGGCCTGACGCGGCTTCCGGGAGAGATCGTGGAACTGGCGGCGGGAACGCGGATCCTCGGCTACGACGTCGAGCGCAAGTTGGGCGAGGGCGGGATGGCGACGGTCTACAAGGCCGTCCATCCCCAGTTCGGGCAGGTCGTGGCGATCAAGGTGCTCGACCCGCTGCTGGCGCGGAATCCAGAACTGCGGGCGCGCTTCGCGCAGGAAGCGCGCGTGCAGATGGAACTGCGGCATCCGGGGATCGTGCAGGTCCTGACCGGCGACGTCTCCGAGGAGTCGGCGGCGCTGGTGATGGAATGGGTCGAGGGGCTCGCGCTCGACCAGGTGATCGCGCGGCGCGGCGCACTGCCGGCGGACGAGACGGCGCGGATCTTCGAGCAGGTGCTCGACGCGGTCGGCTTCGCGCACGGGCGCGGCGTCGTGCACCGCGACCTCAAGCCGGGGAACATCCTCGTCGAGCCGAACGGCGTCGCGAAGGTTTCCGACTTCGGCATCGCGCGCGTCGTGGGCGACCTGCGCCTGACGCGGACCGGCACGACGATGGGCTCGCCGCACTACATGGCCCCGGAGCAGGTGGTCGGGCTGAAGGAGATCGACGCGCGGGCCGACATCTACGCGCTCGGCGCGACGCTCTTCGAGACGCTGACCGGCCGGCCGCCGTTCGCGGACGTCCTGCCGCCCGGCGCGGAGGGCGACTTCGCGCTGCGCGAGGCGCACGTGCGCACGGCGCCGCCCGACCCGCGGACGCTCGTTCCGTCGCTTCCGCCGGCGTTGGCGGAGGTCGCGCTGATCGCGCTGCGCAAGAATCCGGACGAGCGCTTCCAGAGCTGCGCGGCGTTCAAGGCGGCGCTGCTCGACGCGGCGCGCGACGCGGCGCCGACGCCGGCGTTCGCCGCGGGCGCGGCCGGTTCCGCGCCGCGGGCCGCGGTCGTCGCGCCGCCGGCCGTCGTCGATCTGCTCTCCGCGACGGAGCGGCCGACGTTGCCCGCGTCGCCGTGGCCCGCGGCGCCGCGCGCGGCGGGCGGCGCGGACCGCGCCGCGCCGAACCAGCGGCCGAACGTCCCGCCGATCGCGCGGTCAATCGCGTCGTCGAACGCGCGGCCGAACGTCCCGCCGTGCGCGCCGCCGAGCGCTTCGTCGAACGCGCAGCCGAACGTTCCTCCGAACGCGCAGCCGAACGGTCCTCCGAACGCGCAGCCGGACGTTCCGCCCCACGCCGCTTTCTCGCCGGCGCCGCCCGCAGGACTCTCGCCGGCGCTGCCCGCCGTCGCCGCGCCGCCGCCCGCGCGCGACGTCTCGCCGCGCCGCGGCCCGTCGGGCTTCACGATCGCGGTGCTCGTGATTCTCTTCGGCGTGTTCGGCGCGGTCGTCGGGTTGTCGCTGCTCCGCTCGGGGACGCGCACCGTTGCGGCGCCGAGCCCCGCGCCCGTCGAGTTGCCGACCCCGCCGCCCGAGCAGCCGCAGCCCGCGCGGCAGCCGCAGGCGCCCCCCGCGTCGCCCGCCGAGTCGGCGTCGCCTTCCGACGAAGCGGCGCCCGACGAACCGGCGGCGTCCTCCTCGGACTCCGCGCCGGCCTCGTCGGCCGCCGCGCCGGCCGAGACGGCGGCGGCGCCGGACCTCGACGAGGTCGCGGCGATGTGGAACCGCTTCGTCCACGACGTGAGCGTCCACGACCTCGACGACATCTCCGCCTGCTACGGCGCGAACGTCGATTGGCGGGATCAGGGCGTGAAGCCGCACGACTACATCGTGAACGGCCACCGCGACTACTGGAAGCGCTGGCCGGAAATCGCCTACCAGCGGATCGGCGCGTTCGACGCCGAGCGCGGACCGCGTCCGGGAACGATCTCCGTCACGTTCCCGATCCACTTCGCCGTCCGCAACGCGGAGCGCGGCGAGCGGATCGAGGGGGAGGCGCGCCACCACTGGACGCTCGGCTACGAGAACGGCCGCGTCGTGATCGTCGCCGAGAACCAGACCAACTTCACGCGCCGGCGGACGCAGGAGTGATTCGGAGCTTCGCGCCGCGCTTCGTTTCGCGCTTCGTTTCGCGCTTCGGGCTGCGCTTCGCGGCGGCGGCGCTCTCGGCGGCGTGCGCCGCGTGCGCCGGAACGGCGCCATCGCCTGCGCCGGCCGCGGTCCCCGCGGCGGCGACGCCGGCGACGCGCGGCGGAGCAGCGACGAACCCGGCGACGGCGCCCGCGACGAACCCCGCGACGAACCCCGAGACGGCACCCGCGACGCTCGGCGGCGCGGCGACGAATCCCGCGGCGTCGTCGCCGCTCGTGGCGATCGACGTCGGGCACTCGCCGCTCGACGGCGGCGCGCGGAGCGCGCGCGGCGCGCAGGAATTCAGCTTCAATCGGCGTTTCGCGCGCGAGCTCGCGGACGCGCTGCGGCGGGACGGCGTCGTGCGCCCGCTCGTCATTCAAGCCGACCGCGGCGGGCTGATGCTCGTCGAGCGGATGCGCCTCGCGACGGCGGCGGGCGCGGCGGGCCTGCTCTCGATTCACCACGACTCGGCGCAGCTGCGCTACTTCGAGCCCTGCCGCGTGGACGGCCGGGAGACCCACTGCTGCCCGCGCTTCCGCGGCCACTCGGTCTTCGTTTCCCGACGCGGTCCGGCCGCGGAGGCGAGCCTCGCCTTCGCGCGGCGCGTCGCGGAGGAACTGCGGCGCGCGGGGTTCGTGCCGACGCTGCACCACGCCGAGCCGGTCCCGGGGGAGGGACGGACGCTTCTCGACCCCGGGCTGGGGCTCTACGCTTTCGACGACCTGCGGCTGCTGCGCGGCGCGACGATCCCGGCGGCGCTCTTGGAGTGCGGCGTCCTGGTCAATCCCGACGAAGAGCTGGAGCTGAGCGATCCGGCGCGGCGCGCGCGCTTCGCCGCGGCGGTGGCCAAGGCGATCGAAGAGACGTTCGGCGCGGGGGCGCCTGGCGTGACGGAGGGGACGAAATGACGGTCGCGGCGGGGGAGGAGATCCTCGGGTACCGGGTCGAAGGCCTGATCGGCGAAGGGGGAATGGGGGCGGTCTACAAGGCCGTGCATCCGGTCTTCGGACAGGAGGTCGCGATCAAGGTGCTCGACCCGCTGCTGGCGCGAAACGTCGAGCTGCGGGAGCGGTTCGTGCAGGAGGCGCGGATCCAGATGGGCCTGCGGCACCAGGGGATCGTGCAGGTGCTGACGGGGGAGGTGAAGGGCGAGCGGGCCGCGCTGGTGATGGAGTTCGTGGACGGCCTCTCGTTGGAGGAGGTGATCCGGCGGCGCGGGACGCTGCCGGCCGCGGAGGCGGCGGCGATCTTCGTGCAGGTGCTGGCGGCGGTCGGCCACGCGCACGAGCGCGGCGTGGTCCACCGCGACCTCAAGCCGGCCAACGTGATGGTGACGGCGGACGGGACGGCGAAGGTCACGGACTTCGGGATCGCGCGGGTGGTCGGGAATCTGCGCCTGACGCGGACCGGGACGACGATGGGCTCGCCGCACTACATGGCGCCGGAGCAGATCCTCGGAAGCAAGGAGATCGACCACCGCGCCGACATCTACGCGCTCGGCGCGGCGCTGTTCGAGGCGCTGAGCGGGCGGCCGCCGTTCGCGGAGTTCGAGCGCGCGGGCGCCGACTCGGACTTCGCGGTGAAGGAAGCGCACGTGCGCCGCGATCCACCCGACCTCTGCGCGCTGCGCCCCGACGTGCCTCCGGCGATCGCGGAGGCGGTGCGGATCGCGCTGGCGAAGGATCCGGAGGCGCGGTTTCAGAGCTGCTGGGAGTTTGCCGCCGCGCTGGAGCAGGCCGCGCAGGACCACGCGGCGACGGCTGGGGAGCTTCTCGATCAAGAGGACGCGTTCGCGGCCGAAGAGGCGGCTCTTGCCGAGGTCGATTCTCGTGAGTCCGAGGAGGCGATACAGAGAGATCTCGTGACTGACCGAATCTTCGTAGTGGCGCTCGTATTGCTGGTAGTTCTCGCCGTCATTGTGATACTGGCGGGTAGCCTCTGAATATGCGGGCGTAGGGGAGGCTGGCGCGTCACGCCGATCGTCGGACCGCGGATGATTCCATCGCGCCTGCCTCCCGACGTGATCTCCGCGCAACCTTGCCTTTGAACGTCGAAAGGCAGGGTTGCGCGGACGCCACGTCGGGAGGCAGGCGCGGAGGGAACTTGAGCGCGGGCACGATGATCGGGACGCGCCAGCCTCCCCTACGGGGATCCATGCACGCGACGACCGACGGGGGTCAGGCCTTCAGGCGGCCGTGGCGGATCGGGCGGTAGAGGAGCACGGGGCAGCGGGCGCCGCGGACGACGCGCTCGGCGACGCTGCCGAGGAGCCAGCGGGCCGGGCCGGAACGGCCGTGGGTGCTCATCGCGACCAGCTCCGCCTCGACGTCGTCCACGAAATCGACGATCGCGTCGGCCACCGGACCGCGCGCCAGGCGCACTTCCGTCCTCGCCCGCACGCCCTGCGACGCGAGCCCTTCGGCGATCCGCTGCAGGTACGCCGACGAGTGCTCCTTGAGCGTCTGCAGCATCCGCTCCGTCGCGTTGGCGTCGGCCTCGAGCGCCTCGTAGTGCGGATAGGCGATCACGCGCATCAGCACGACTTCGGTCTCGGGGTAGCGCTCGGTGATCGACCGGACGGCGGGGAGGACCCCTTCCGCGAGCTCCGAGCCGTCGAGCGGGACAACGATCCGCTTGTACATGGAACCTCCCGCGCCGGGCGGCGGGCAGGCGCTCCGGTCTCCTGAAATTTATGCGGAAAGTGTCCCCGCGCGCTTCGTTTCGCGCCGTCGCCGCCGGCGCGCGTGGAGCGTCGCCGCCGCGCCGCGCGGCGTCGCCTTCGGCCGGGGCGCGTCGCCGCGGCGGCGCGACGTCACCCGCGGACGAGGCTCGTCGCCACGGTCGCGCAGAGCGGGCCGCCGCTGTTGACCGTCGCCGCCGCGCGCGGCGCCGCCGTCTGCAGCACCGCCGGCGCCTTGCCGAGAAGCTGCCAATAGCAGGAGCCGATCATCGCCACGCCGGTCGCGCCGACCGGATGCCCCTTGGCGA
>JAJFTU010000157.1 GCA_021372775.1 bacterium
GGCGGCCGCCTGCCGCTCGTCGGCAGCGTCGAGGCGGCGCGCAAAGCGCGCGTCCTGCTCGACCTGTTCCGCGCCAAGGGGTGGCCGGTGATCCACGTCCGGCACGTGCCGCCGGAGAAGCTCGGCGCCGACGGGCAGCCCGCCGATCCGCAGTACGCCTTCCGCCCCGAGGTCGCGCCGCTGCCCGGCGAGAAGATCGTCACCAAGCACCAGATCAACAGCTTCCGCGACACCGACCTCCTTCCGTTCCTGCGGGCGAAGGGGATCAAGAAGCTCGTCCTCGCCGGGATGCAGACCCACATGTGCCTCGAGGCCGCGACCCGCGCGGCCGCCGACTTCGGCTTCGAGGCGACGGTGGTCCACGACGCCTGCGCGACGCGCGCCCTCTCCTTCGGCGGGCGCGAGGTGCCGGCGGAGCAGGTCCACGCCGCCGTCCTCGCCGCGCTCTCCGGCGCCTACGCCAAGGTCGTGGGGCTCGACGAGTTCGTCGCCGCCGCCGGCTCGGGCGGATCGACGACGCGGTAGCTGCCGCGCGCCGGCCCGCGCCGCGCCGCGAGCCACATCAGCAGCGGGAACGCCGCCGACCAGACGACGGCGAAGGAGAGGACGCTCAGCGCCGCGTGGGGATGAAGGTCGGCCGCGCCGAGACGCACTCCCGCGGCGAACGACGCCGGGCCGCCGAAGAGTCCCAGCAGCGCGGCCGCGCCGTACCGCCCCGCGGCCCACGAGAGGCCGAAGCGGAGCAGCGTCGCGAACTGCATCCAGAGCACGACCATCCACGGCGGGCAGAGCCACGGCACGACGCTTCCCGAGCGGAACGCGATCATCCCGAGGTTCGTCTGCACGCTCTCGACGACGACGCCGATCGCGCCGGCGCAGAGCACGAGCTCGAGTTCGAGGCGCGGCCGCCGCGCGAGCGCGACGTGCGCGGCGACCAACGCCAGCGCGACGGCGGCGCCGCTCCACGGCCGTCCGTGGGCGACGCCGACGACGCAGGCCGTCCATCCGACCTGATAGAGCGCTCCGTTGAGCAGCCGCCCGCGCCAGCGCGGCGCGGGCTCGCCGCCGCGCGCCGCGCGGTCGAAGACCCGGCCGAGAACCGACGCCCTCCAGCGTGACGCCGCCGCGCTCCCCGAGATCCGTTCCACGACCGCCCTCCGACTGGATCGAGAAGCTACGGGGGAGCCGCCGCGGCGTCCGCCGCGCGCGCGCGCCGCGGGGACGGAATCGACGCGCGGGGCCGCTCGTCGCCACGAGGCCGAGGCCGCGCCGACGAGGCGGCGCACCGTTCTCCCGCCGTTTCCTCCGCCGCGACGGCGATAGGCGAGTACCATCGCCGCACAGTGCGCGATCGGCGCGGACGGAAGAACCCCATGGACGACACGCAGCTCCCCGGCGACGCCTTCCCGGAACCCGACGAGGATGAAGGGCGCGCGTCCGCCGCCGCGGCGCCGGAGTGCAACGGCGCGGCGCGGCCGGCCGTTCCGGTCGTCGGCGTCGGCGCATCCGCGGGCGGCTTGGAGGTCTTCAAGCGGCTGCTGGGCGATCTTCCGGCCGACACCGGCTTCGCCAGCGTCTTCGTGCAGCATCTCGATCCGTCGCATCCCAGCATGCTGGCCGAGATTTTGGCGCGGGCGACCTCCATGCCGGTCAGCGAGGCGGCCGACGGCATGCCGCTGGAAGCCAACCATGTCTACGTCATCCCGGCCAACGCCGACCTGACGCTCGAGCACGGCGCGCTTGCGCTGGCCCCGCGCACCCAGACGCCGGGATCGCACATGCCGATCGACCTGTTCTTCCGCTCCTTGGCGAACGAGTGCGGCGGCCGGGCGATCGGCGTGATCCTCTCCGGCACGGGCACGGACGGCTCGGCGGGCGTGGAGGCGGTCAAAGCCGCCGGCGGCGTGACGTTCGCGCAGGACGCCTCCACCGCGAAGTTCGCCACCATGCCGCAGGCCGCGGCGGCCACCGGTTGCGTGGACTTCGTCCTTCCGCCGGAGGAGATCGCCGCCGAACTCGTGCGCATCGGCCGGCACCCCTACATCGCCGACGACCGGCGCGCGCCGCAGGAGCGCGGGCCCGCCGCCGACGAGGAGTGCTTCGGGGCGATCCTGGCCATGCTCCACGGGGCGACCGGCATCGACTTTTCGCTCTACCGCGAGCGAATGATCAGGCGCCGCGTCCTGCGGCGCCTCGCCCTGCGGAACATCGGGGACCTCGCGGCCTACCGCGATCGGCTGGCAGGCGATCCGGACGAGATGCAGGCGCTCCAGCGGGACCTGCTCATCAGCGTGACCAGCTTCTTCCGCGACCGGGAGTCGTTCGAGAGCCTGAAGAAGACCGTCTTCCCCCGCATCTTCCGCGCGCGGACGCCGAACGACCCGGTCCGCGTCTGGGTGGCGGGTTGCGCCACGGGCGAAGAGGCCTTCTCGATCGCCATCTCGCTGCGGGAGTACATGGACGAAACGGGCGCCGCCTTCCCGGTGCAGATCTTCGCCTCCGACATCAGCTCGTCCGCGATCGACAAGGCGCGCACCGGGCGCTTCCTCGAGAACATCGCGGCGGACCTCACGCCCGACCGGCTGAACCGCCATTTCACGAAGATCGAGGGCGGCTACCAGATCGACAAGAACCTGCGCGAGATGTGCGTCTTCACGAAGCACAACCTGATCGCCGATCCGCCCTTCTCCAAGCTGGACCTGATCAGTTGCCGCAACGTGCTGATCTACCTGGGAAGCGTGCAGAAGAGCATCGTCCCGCTGTTCCACTACGCGCTGAAGCCGGGCGGGTTCCTCATGTTGGGCGCCTCCGAGGGGACTGCGGCGGGCGACCTGTTTTCGGCCGTGGACCGCGGGCACAGGATCTACGCCAAGCGGGAGGCGGCGCGGCCGCCGCACTTGTTTCGGCCGACGGCGCGCGCTCCGCGGCGGGACGCGCCGGGAGGCGGCGAGGCGGCCGCCGGGGCGCCGTGGGGCGGCGCGGATCTGCGCAAGGAAGTCGATCGCATTCTCCTGTCGCGGTACAGCCCCGCCGGCGTCGTCGTGGACGCCGAACTGGAGGTTCAGGAACTCCGCGGCCGGCCCGGACCCTACCTCGCGCTGCCGCTCGGGAAAGCGAGCTTCCACCTCATGAAGCTGATTCCCGACGCCGAATTGTTCCTCGAGGTCGAGAAGCTGATCCAGCGCGCGCGGACGAGCGGCAAGCCGACGCGGCAGGAGCGCGTGCCCTACGAACACGACGGCATCGCCGCTTGCCTGAACGTGGAGGCGATCCCGCTGGACCCCGATCAAGGGGGATCCACCTTGGTCCTTTTCGAGGCGACGTCGGGACAGCGCGGGGGAGAGGCCGCGCCGACGGAGGCGCCGCCCGCAGGCGACGTCCGGGACCGCCAGATCGCGCGGCTGAAACAGCACCTCGCCGCCGCCCGGGAGCAGCTGCTCGCCGCGATGGAAGCGCACCAAACCGCCGCGGAGGACAGCCAGAACACGACCGAGGAGGCGCTTTCCGCCAACGAAGAGCTGCAGAGCCTCAACGAAGAACTGGAGACGGCCAAGGAAGAGCTGCAATCCACGAACGAGGAGCTGGTCACGGTCAACGACGAGCTGCAGGCCAAGAACGCGGCGCTCGCGCAGGCGCGGGACTTCGCGATGTCGATCGTCGAGACCGTCCGCCAGCCGCTGTTGGTGCTCGACGCGGAACTGCGGATCCGGATGGCGAATCGCGCCTTCTGCAGCGCGTTTCAGACCTCGCCGTTCGAGCTGCAGGGGCGGCTCGTCTATACCCTCGCCCGCGGCGGCTTCGACCTTCCCGGCTTGCGGGCGGCGCTGGGCGACTTGCGCCGAGGGAACGCCTCCTTTCCGGACTTCGAAGCCGAGTTGGACTTCCCGCGCGTGGGGCGCCGGAGCCTCGTGTTCGGGGGATGCCGACTCGGCCCCCTGCAAATGACCCTGCTGGCGGTGGACGACGTCACCGAGCGCAAGACGGCGCAGCAGGCCCTGCGGAAGAGCGAAGAGCATCTTCGCCAAGCGCAGAAGATGGAGGCCGTCGGCAGGCTCGCCGGCGGCATCGCGCACGACTTCAACAACCTGCTCACGGCCATTCTCGGATACAGCAGCCTGCTCCGCGACCAGCTGGCCGGGGACGATCTCGCCCTCCAGCAGGTGCTGGAAATCACGAAGGCCAGCGAGCGGGCGGCGTCGCTCACGCAACAGCTGCTGGCCTTCAGCCGGCGTCAGGTGCTCCAACCGAAGGTGCTCGACCTGAACGCCATCGTCGCCGACTTCGATCGGATGCTCCGCCGCCTGGCGGACGAGCGGATCACGGTCGTCGTCGAGTGCGCGCCCGACCTCTGGCGGGTGAGGGCCGACCCGGGGGAACTCGGCCGCGCAATCATGAACCTCGCCCTGAACGCGCGGGACGCGATGCCCGAAGGGGGCACGCTGACCGTCTCCACCGCGAACGCGACGCTGACGGAGGCCGACGCGGCGGGCCGCGACCTTCCGCCGGGACGCTACGCGCTGATGGCGGTGAGCGACACGGGCGAAGGGATGGACGAGGATGTGCGGGCGCACATCTTCGAGCCGTTCTTCACGACGAAGGAGACCGGCAAGGGAACCGGTCTCGGCCTCGCGACGGTCCTCGGAATCGTCGAGCAGAGCGGCGGCGCGATTCGCTGCGAGTCGGAGCCGGGCGAGGGAACGACCTTCACGATCTTGCTGCCGGCCGTGGCCGAAGCGCAGGATGCGGGGCCGCGTCCGACCGAGAGCCTCGCCGCGGTGCCCAAGGGTTCCGAAGTCGTCCTGCTGGTGGAGGACGAAGAGATGGTCCGCGTGCTCGCGCGGAGAGTCCTCGAGACGCGCGGCTACGTCGTCCACGAGGCAGGCAACGGCCGGGAGGGTTTGGAGCTCTGCCGAACCCACGAGGGGCCGATCGATCTTCTCGTGTCCGACGTCGTCATGCCGGAGCTCGGCGGGCGCGAACTCGCCGAGCGCGCCCTGGTCCTGAGGCCCGGCCTGAAGGTCCTGTTCATGTCCGGGCACACCCAGGACGTCCTCCTCAAGGAAGGCGTCGAGCGGGGCGCTCCGTTCCTGCAGAAGCCGTTCACGCCGGCGGGCCTCGCGCAGAAGGTTCGCGAGACGCTCGATTCGGCCCCCCGCCCCGCCGAACGGCGGCCCGTCGGCGCGCCTAGAGCAGCGCGTGGCGACGATAGAACCTCGTCTTGACGGCCTGCACCGACAGCAGGTAGGCCGACGCGAGCCCCGCGATCGCGCCCACGAGCGCGAGGGGCGGCGGAACGAAGCGCAGCAGCGTCCCGAGCGGCGTGTAGGGCAGCGCGACGGCGACCGCGACGACGGCCAGCACGCCGAGCAGCAGGGGCCGGCCGGGGCGGCTCTTGAGCGGGTTGCCCGCCGTGCGGATCACGAACACCACCAGCGTCTGCGTGGCCAGAGACTCCACGAACCAGCCGGTGCGGAACAACGGCGCGTCGGCGGAGGCGCGGAACGCCCAGAGCAGGATCCCGAACGTGAGGAAGTCGAAGAGCGAGCTGATCGGGCCGATGATCGTCATGAAGTGGACGATGAAGCCGATCTGCCACCGCTTCGGCCGGCGCAGCAGGGCGGGATCGACGTTGTCGGCGGGAATGCCGGCCTGCGAGGCGTCGTAGAGGAAGTTGTTCAGCAGGATCTGCGTCGGCAGCATCGGCAGGAAGGGCAGGAAGAGCGACGCCGCCGCCATGCTGAACATGTTGCCGAAGTTCGAGCTCGTGCCCATGACGATGTACTTCATGATGTTGGCGAAGCAGCGGCGCCCCTCGACGACCCCGTCGTTCAGGACTTCGAGGTCCTTTTCCAGAAGGATGACCTTGGCCGCGTCCTTCGCCACCTCCACCCCGTTCACGACCGAGATGCCGACGTCCGCGGTGTGCAGCGACGGGGCGTCGTTGATGCCGTCGCCCAAGCAGCCGACGACGTGCCCGCGGGCCTTGAGGGCCGAGATGACCCGGTTCTTCTGCTCCGGCGAAACGCGCGCGAAGATGGCGCCGAGCTCCGCCTGGCAGGCCAGCGCGGCGTCGTCCATGGCGTCCACGTCGCCGCCGACGACGATCCGGTCGGCCGCCAGTCCGACGTCGTGCGCGATCTTCCGGGTCACGTACTGGTTGTCGCCGGTCATGATGACCACCGAGACGCCGTTCTTCTTCAGCGCCTCGAGCACGGCGAGGATCCCCTCCTTGGGCGGATCGAGAAAGGCCGCGAAACCGGCCAGCGTCATGTCGCGCTCGGCCGCCGTCGTGTAGGCCGCCCGCTCGTCCACTTTCGACACGGCGACCCCGAGCGTGCGGTAGCCTTCGGCGCTGAGCCGTCGGAACGTCGCCGCCGCCTGGGCGCGCAGGGCGTCGTCGAACGGCCGGGGAGCGCCGTCCACGTTCACGGTCCCGCAGATCGCGAGGACGCTCTCGACCTCGCCCTTGGCGACGAGGAGGCGATCGGCCCCGTGGCGCAGCACCACCGAGAGGCGCTTGCGCGCGAAGTCGAACGGGATCTCGTCCACCTTCTCGTACTCCGCGATGGGCGGCGGCGCGTGTTTGAGGACCGCCGCGTCCAAGGGGCTCGCGATGCCGGCCTCGAAGTGGCTGTTCAGGTAGACGAGCTGGAGCACGCTCGCGTCGTCCCGGCCTTGGATGTCCACGTGGCGGTCGAGCACGATCTCGCCTTCGGTGATCGTGCCCGTCTTGTCGCTGCAGAGGATGTCGATGCTGCCGAAGTCCTCGATCGCCGCCAGCTGCTTGACGAGGACCTTCTTCTTGGTCATCAGCCGCGCGCCGTGGGCCAGCGTGACCGTGATGATCATCGGCATCATCTCGGGCGCCATCCCCACGGCCAGCGCGACGGAGAACAGGAACGACTCCAGCAGCGGTCGATGGAGCACGATGTTGACGAGCAGGACGAAGAGCACGAGCAGCATGATCACCCGCGTGATCATCAGCCCGAAGTGGCGGATGCCGCGGCCGAACTCGGTCTCCGGCGGCCGCGCGGCCAAGCGCTCGGCGATCGCGCCGAGGGCGGTGTCCCGTCCGGTGCGCGCGACGACCGCGCGGGCCATTCCGGTCTGGACGGAGGTGCCGAGGAAGACGCTGTTGAGCGCGTCGCCGACCGCGTGCTTCCCCGCCGGGAGATCGGCCGCCGACTTGTCGACGGGCAGAGACTCGCCGGTGAGCGCCGACTCGCGCACGTGCAGGTCCTTCGCCTCCAGCAGCCGGGCGTCGGCGGGCGCCAGGTCCCCCGCGTTCAGCCGGACGACGTCGCCCGGGACCAGTTCGGCGATCGGCAGTTCCCGCTCTCGTCCGTCGCGCAGCACGGCGGCCGTCGTCGCCACCTGCCTGCGGATCTCCTCCACCGCGCGGCGGGCCTGAAACTCCATGAAGAAGTTCAGCAGGACGCTGAGGAGGACGATCGCGATGATGATCAGCCCGCCGACCGGGTCCCCCAGCGAAAGCGAGACCGCGCCGGCCGCGACGAGGATGACGACGAGCGGATTGGCGAAATAGCGGACGACGCTCAGCAGCTTCGCGAAGCGCCGCTCGCGGACGAGGCTGTTGGGACCATGGCGCCGCAGTCGCCGTTCCGCCTCGTCGGACGTCAAGCCCGCCGCGGTCGTCCCCAGCAGCTCGAGCAGTTCCTCGCGCGGCCGATCCCAGAAGTCGGCCAAGGGCGCCGCCGGGGATCTCATGCGCCCTCTTCCTCGTCGCAGGGACGCTTGCCCGACGCTCCGAGCGACGGCCTTGGCGATCGCGAAGACCGCGGGAGCCGCGACCGCGTCCGCCGCGGAAACGGCGAGCGCCGTCTTCGCGCGGGAGGCCACGACGCAAGGCCGAGCGGGACGGGCCCTCCGGCGGCGCAGAAACCGGAGATCGTCGTCGCGCCGGCCGAGGCGCGACGCGCATCGGGCTTGGCGAGGCCCGGCTCGAAATGCGGCATGACGTCGCCCCCCGCCGTCGGACGCTCTTGGGAGAAGTCCACGATCGGCGAGCCCGTCGCCGCGGTCAGCTCGTAGGCCTGAAGCACTCGCTGCGCCTCCCTTGCCGCCGCCCCCGGGTTCTCGCGGAGTTCGCGTTCCGCCCGAGCACCTTCGACCGCGTGGCGTTCGGCGTCGCTCGTGGCCGCCAAGGCCGATGGCGATCGGGCCGGCCGCGACGACGAGGCCTATCGAACGGACGGCGCCCGAGAGCCCAGCCGCCGACGGGCAGGGGATCATCACCCCGTCGGACATCCCGATCACGGCGCCGCGTCTGTTTCCGCAGGTCTTCGCGGCGTCGCCCTTGCGGCGGCGAATCTCCTTAGAAGACGCGCCGCCGCGAGACAAGCCTGAAAATCAGAACGACCAGCGCCACGACCAACAGGATGTGGATCAGGCCGCCCATCGTGTAGGAGGTGAGCATTCCCAGAAGCCACAGACCGACGAGAATGATCAAGATCGTCCAGAGCATTGCCGCCCTCCAGTTCCCCGGGCCTAGTCCGTCTTCTTGCCGACGATGAGCTCGTTGCGCACGTCCTTGACGCCCTTGGTGTCGCGGGCGATGCGCTCCCCGACGGTGAGGTCGTTCACGACCCCTTCCACGCCTTCCGTCCGCCACGCGACACGCCCGGCCTCGCGGCGGGCGTCTTCGGTGTCCACCACGCCGCTCAGGTAGACCACGCCGTCCCTGGTCTGAACATCCACTTGGCGCGCCTTCACCTTGTCGTTGGCTTCCAGCGACGCCTGGATCACGGACGTGATTCCTGAATCGACGTGCCGCGTGTGTTGCGGCACCATCGACGACGCGCACCCGACAAGCGCGACCAACCCGACACCGACCAGGCACATCGCCGCCGCGGGGAGTTTTCCCTTCATCGTCGATCCTCCTGTCCCGAAACCGTCCCGAACGCCGTTCATCGCCGCTTCCCGCCCTCGCGCGGGGCGGCCGGCGGCGGCTCCTGCGGCGCCGGCTTCGGCTCCGACGGCGGAGCGGGCTTCTCCCTCGACTTCAGCGGTCCCCCGTCCGGCGCGGCGCGAGGCGTCTTCGCGCGTCCTTCTCCGGGCGCGGGCTATTTCTTCTCCTCCGGCCGCTCGGTCGGTCGCGCCGCGGGCGGCGCCTGCCGCTCCCCGCGCGCGGGCGGCGCTTCGCGCTTGGCGGGCGCGGGGGCGGCGGTCTTCGGGACGGGCGCGGGGCCGGCTCCGCGGCGCGCCGACGGCGGCGGCGCGATGTCGCGCTCGATCTTCTTCGGCGGCCGGACTACGGCGCCGCTCCGCGGCTTCAGTTCCTTGGGGGCTTCGGGCGCGAGGGCGGAGACCGCCTTGACGCCGGCGGGCGCCCGAACGCCGGCCACGAACGGCTTGCCGACCGGGTCCTCGGTCGCGGCGGGCCTCGGCGCCGGCCGGCCGGTCCGCTCGATTTCCGCGGCCTTCTGGGCGAACGGCTGCGGCCGCGGCGGAGGCACGAGCCGCGCGGCCAAGGGCCGATCGGCGACCACGCGCGGGACCGCCTTGGGCCCCGCGTTCCGGCCCGGCGCCACGACGAGGCTCTCCCGCCGCGGGGCGACGCCGACGGCGGTGGAGCCGATCACGGGCGCCCGCGCGATCTCCGTCCGCGCGACGCGGATCGGGCGCACCGCGCCCGCCCCGAAGGCGTTGTAGTTCACGACCGTCACCGCGTTGTTCACGGCGATGTTCCTGTACCTTCCGGCCTCCCGCGGCGCCGATTGCCACGGGTAGTAGTAACGCTCGGAGGGGGCCAGCGGAACCCACCCGATCGCCGGCCCGCCGATCGACAGCGACGCGCCCCAGTTCCGTCCGCCGACGAAGGCGACCAGCGCCGGAGCGTAGACGGCCTCGATGCCCATCACGGCCGCGGGACCGCGATACCCTCGCCGCGGAGGCGGCACCCAGCCCCAGTAGTTTCCCGTCCACGCCCAACGGCCGTAGTGGTACGGCGCCCAGCCCCACGACTCGTCGGAGACCCACGTCCATCCGAAGGGATCCTGCCAGATCCAGCGGCCCGACTGATACGGCGCCCATCCTTCGGCCATTCTGGGCGTCCAGACGCGGCCGTACTCCGGGCTCTCGCGCCACGAGCCGTAGTCGTCGAGGTCTTCGTAGCCCACGACGTCGGCGTTGACGTATCGGGCGCTCGGCGATCTCTCGAAACGGGAATCGCGGCCGTCGCACCAACTCTGGAACGGCGTGCGGCCGGCGAGCGTTCCGTAGGCGTAGGTCGGCGGATCGGCGTCCTCGATCTCCAGACTCTCGCCCTCGCGGACGTCGAGCTGCTGTCCGCCGACCGCCAGCGACATCGCGCCCTGCACGACCTCGTACCGCACCGCGCGGTCCGCGAACTGCACTCGGTAGCGACCGGGCTCGAGGATCGTCGCGGCGGCGTTCGGCGTGTCGATCTCCACCGCGAAGCCTTGCGGGAACGACCGCGCGCGCAGGTCGAGGGCGCCGCTCCTAATCCCCAGCTGCGCGACGTCCCTCGTGTTGTTGACGAGATCGACGAGCGTTCCGCCGTCGAGGCGGACGACGACGCCGTTCCCCAGGTCCGCCTCCGCGCGTCCGCCGGCGGCGGCGAAGAGGGAATCGCCGGACACCAGCGGCGTGTTGACGCGCAGGCCGTTCCAGCCTTCGACGTCGCCGCGCTGGTAGGAGACCTCGCCGCCGACGTAGCCGACGCGCGCGACGCGCGCGTCGGAATCGTCCGCGAAGCCCGGGGACGGCAGGAAGAGCGTCCCCGCAAGCAGAGCAAGAACAACCGCGGCTCTCTTCATTTCGCTGCGCTCCCGAAGGCTCCGCCTCCAAGCAAGACGACGGCGCCCCCCGTCGTCTCGAACGTTCGATGACGGTACGCAGCGCCTCGCCGGCGCGCACTCTCTTTTGGGCGTCGCCGAGGCGACGGCGGCCCGGCGCCGTAGGACGCCCGCGACGCTACTTCGCGCGCACCGTCACCGTCGCCGCGTGCTCGCGGTGGTCGTCCGCCAAGGGAATCGTTCCGTCGTCCCGCTCGACGCCGTCGACGACCACGCGCGGCGCGCCGCTCGGCCCCTCGTCGCCGGCGCGGAGCTGCGAGACGACGATGTGGTAGACCGTTTCCCGATACCGGTAGTGGATCGTGAGCCCGGGCCAGTCCGCCGGCAGCAGCGGGGCGAGGTGAAGCAGCTCGCTCTCGAGCCGCAGACCCAGGAGCGATTCCACGAGGAGCCGGTACATCCAGCCGGCCGACCCGGTGTACCACGTCCAGCCGCCGCGCCCCGTGTGCGGCGCGAGCGCGTATACGTCGGCCGCCATGACGTACGGCTCGACCTTGTACGCGGCGACGGCCTCCGCCGACCTCGCGTGGTTCACCGGATTGATCATCGACGCGAGTTCCCACGCGCGCGCGGCGTCGCCCATGGCCGCGAAGGCCATGGCCGCCCAAATCGCCCCGTGGGTGTATTGCCCGCCGTTCTCCCGGACTCCCGGCACGTAGCCGCGGATGTAGCCGGGGTCGAGGTTCGACTTGTCGAAAGGCGGATCGAGAAGCTGGATCAGCCCGGGCCCGCGGCGCACGAGCCGCCCGTCAACCGCCGCCATCGCCGCCCGCGCGCGCGGGGGGTCCCCCGCCCCGGAGAGCACGGCCCAGCTCTGCGAAATCGAATCGATCTGGCACTCGACGCTTCCCGCCGAGCCGAGCGGCGTCCCGTCGTCGAAGTAGGCGCGGCGGTACCAGTCGCCGTCCCAGCCGCCGCGCTCGAGGCTCTCGGCCAGCCGCGCGCCCTCGTCCTCGCAGCGCTCGGCGAACGACGCGTCGCCCCTTGCGCGCGCCAGCGCGCCGAACTGCCGCAGCACCGCGCAGAGGAAGAAGCCGAGCCAGACGCTCTCGCCCTTGCCGCCCATCCCCACCAGATTCATGCCGTCGTTCCAGTCCCCGGAGCCGATCAGCGGCAGGCCGTGCTCGCCGAACCGCAGGCCGTGCAGGACGGCGCGCACGCAGTGGTCGTAGAGACTGGCCGCTTCGGCGGAGCGGCCGGGCAGGTCGTAGTAGGAATCCTCCTCCGGGTTGACCGGGCGCCCTTCCAAGAAGGGGGCGGGCACGTCCAGCACGCCGGTGTCGCCGGTGCCCGTCACGTAGCGGCACGCCGCCAACGGCAGCCAGAGGTAGTCGTCCGAACAATGCGTGCGGACGCCCCTGCCGGACGGCGGATGCCACCAGTGCTGGACGTCCCCTTCCGAAAACTGACGGCCCGCGCAGACGAGCAGATGTTCGCGCAGCCGCGCGGGCTCGGTGTGGATGAGCGCCATGGCGTCCTGCAGCTGGTCGCGGAAACCGAAGGCGCCGCCGGACTGGTAGTAGCCGCTGCGCCCCCACACGCGGCACGCCAGCGTCTGGTACACCAGCCAGCCGTTGGCGAGGACGTTGACGGCCGAATCGGGAGTCTCGACCTGCACCGCGCCGAGCGCGTGGTTCCACTGCCGCCAGACCGCCTCCAGCGCGCCGCGCGCGGCCAACGAGCCGCGGAAGCGCTGCACCAGCGCGGCGGCGTCCTCTTCGTTGCGCCCGGCGCCGAGCCGGAAGACGACCTCGCGTTCCTCGCCCTCGGCCAGTTCGACGTTCACTTGGATGGCGGCGCAGGGATCCAGCCCGACCCCCGTCTTGCCGGACAGGCGCGCGCGGCCCATCGCGGCCGGGTTTCCCATCGCGCCGTTGCGCCCGAGGAATTCGGTGCGGTCGGCGCTCACGAGGCGCGTCCCGTCGTCCACGTGGAGGAACGCGACGCGATCGGCGAACTCGGTGTTGTACGGGTTGCGCGCCAACAGCGCGCCGCTCCGCGGATCGACTTCGGTGCCCACGTGCATCGCGCACTTCGGCCGCAAATCCCCCAGCACCCACTCCACATAGCAGGTGGCGGAGATCCGCCGCGCCCGGCCCGACTCGTTGCGCAGCTTCAGCACGGAGAACTTGATCGGCGCGTCCGCCGCGACGTAAACCCACAGCTCGGAGCGAATGCCGCCGCGGGAGTGCTCGAAGACGCTGTAGCCGAAGCCGTGGCGGACGACGTAGGGCGCGGCCGCGACGACGGGCAGCGGCGTGGGCGACCAGACGTGGCCGGTCTCCTCGTCCCGCAGGTAGAGGGCCTCCCCGCCGGCGTCGCTCACCGGGTCGTTGCACCAGGGGGTGAGGCGGAACTCGTGCGCGTTCTCGCTCCAGGTGTAGGCGGCGCCGCTCTCCGAGACGACCGTCCCGAACGAGGGATTCGCGAGCACGTTCGCCCACGGCGCCGGCGTCGTCCGGCCGGGCGCGAGCTGGATGACGTATTCGCGCCCGTCGGGGGTGAATCCGCCCAACCCGTTGAAGAGGATCAGGTCTTGGCGCGGCGGCGCCTCGGCCGCGGCGGGATCCGGTCGATAGGTTCTGCTCGGCCTGAGCCGCGGCACGCGCGGCTCGACCGGGCCGCGGTGGTCGAGCTGCTCCGCCAGCGTTCCGCGGCCGTCCGTCACGACGACCCGCGCCGCCGACTGGAGCAGGATCCGGTCCTCGGTGGATATCTGCTCCGCCGCGCGCACGAAGATGCCGCCCGGACGATCGATCGCGTTCGCCTCGATGCCGGACGCGATCATCCCCATGATTTGGTCCTGCAACCGCTGCCGATAGCCGGCGTGGTCTTCGTTCCAGACCACCAAGTCAACCGCCAACCCCTTCAGGCGCCAGTAAGCGTGGGCCTGCACGAGTTGGCGCACGAGGTCGATGTTGGCCGCGTCCGCGATCTGCAGCAGCACGATCGGCAGGTCGCCGGAGATGGCGTAGCCCCACAGCCCGGACTGCCCGCGGCGATTCCGGAGCAGCACGGCGGCTTCGGCGCGCAGGGCGGCGTTGGCGTAGAGCACGGAGCCGGCCAGGCGCGCATAGAGTTCCGCGTCCGCCTCGCTGGCGTTGAGCTGCCACAGCACCACTTGGCTGTGGGTCCACGTCAGGTCGAAGACGCGGTCCGCGAGATGCCGATCCTGATACTTCTCGGCCAGGCCCAAGGCCGCCTCGCGGGTCTCCCCGACGCCGGAGACGATGTCGATGGTCGCCGACTGTTCCGGATCGAGCGCGAGGCGGCAGCGGACGGCGACGATCGGATCGAGCACCGGGCCGTCCGCGCCGGAGAGCGCCGCCGTCTCGGTCATCGCCAGCGGGGCGGCGGCCGTCCTCGCCCGGCCGAGGAACCGCAGGCGATCCGTCTCGTAGGACATCTCGCCGACGTCCGCGTCGTGCACGATCATCAGGTGAAGCATCCACGGCGGCTGCTCGCCGCGGGAGCGGGGACGGCGGCTGCAGAGGATCGCGCGCCGCTCCGGCATGATCTCGGTCTGCACGAAGAGATCGCTGAAGGCCGGGTGGAGCGCGTCCGCCGGCGCCGGCGCGATCACCACTTCGGCGTAGCTCGTCACGTCGATCTCCCGGCGCTGCCGCGAGCGATTGACGATGCGGACCCGGCGGAGCTCGATGTCGTCCTCCGGCGAGACGACGATGTCGGTGCGCGTCTCGAAGTCGCCGTCGCCGCCGTCGCAGACATCGCGGCGGCGGAATTCGGCGCGCCCCTCGGAGAAGATGACTTCGTAGCTTTCCGGCCGCGCGAGCGTCGGCTGGTGGGCGGCCGACCAGAACGCCCCGCTCGCCACGTCGCGGACGTAGCAGAACGTCCCCCAGTTGTCGCAGGTGCCGTCTTCGCGCCAGCGCGTGACCGCGAGGTCCTTGAAGCGGCTGTATCCGCCTCCCGCGTTCGTGACCATCACGTGGTAGCGGCCGTTCGACAACAACTGCACTTCCGGCGCCGGCGTGTCCGGCGTGCCGAACACGCGGATCGGCGTCTTCGCGGCGACCGGCGAGCGGACGTCGGACAGCTGGGCCGTCCGCGCGAAGAACGCCGTGGCCCTGGGAATCCGCTCCTGCAGCAGGAGCATGACCGCTTGGAACAGCCGGTCGGACTCGAACCGCCGCTGCATCGGACGCTCCAAGACGAAGTGCGCCAGCGCAAGCAGGCTCATGCCTTGGTGATGGGCCATGAACGACCGCACCGCGACCCGCGCCTGCCCGCGTCGCTGCCGCGCCGGCGTGTAGTCGATCGCCTCGAAGAGGCCGAACTTGCCGATGAACCCTTCGGCCGCGAGTCGTTGCAGATTTCGGCACGCCTCCTCGGGGGCCACCATCAGCGCCATCGCCGAGGCGTAGGGCGCGACGACCAGATCGTCGGCCAGGCCCCGCTTGAGACCAAGGCCCGGGACGCCGAAGGCGCGGTACTGGTAGTTGAGGTGCATGTCCACGGTGTTGTAGCCGGATTCCGACATGCCCCACGGGACGCCGCGCCGGCGTCCATACTCGATCTGCCGCGCCACCGCCGCCTTGCAGGTCTGGTCGAGCAGCGTGTTCTCGTAGGTCGGCATGACCAAGAGCGGCATCAGGTACTCGAACATCGAGCCGCTCCACGAGAGGAGGACCGGCTCGCCGCCGGCGCCGGCGAGCGGACGCCCCAAGGCGAACCAGCTCTCCTGGGGCAGCTGCCCCTGCGCGATGCCCACGAAACAGCACAGCCGCGCTTCGGAGGCCAGCAGGTCGTAGTAGCCGGCGTCCGCGCGGCGCTGATCCACGCTGTAGCCGATGGTCAGCAGATGGCGCGTCTTGTCGAAGAGGAAGTCGTACTCCATCTGCGCGAATTCGCCGGCCAGCGCCGCCAAACGTCCGATGGCCGCCATCCGCTCTTGGGCGCGGGCGCTCCCCTCCGCGACGCGGCGCTGCAGTTCGGCGAGCCACTCCCGCTGCGCCGGCGTCGTTTCCGCCTCGAGCCGACGCTGCAATCGGGGACGCCACGCCGCGTCGAGACCCGCCGCGTCGCGCAGGGTCGGGATTCCGTCGATTTCGGCGAACTCCTCCACCCCGACCGGCGCCGCCGGAAGCGAGAGCCACGGCGCGAGGAACGCCAGCTCGCCCAGCGCCTCGCGGCATTGCCGGGCGAGCGCCTCCGCCCATCGGTTCGCGTCGCTCTCGGGCGCGGCGCCCTCGGCGGCGGATCCGTCCGCGGCTTGGGCGACGAGTTGCGCGGCGAGGGCCGCCAGTCGCGCGAGCGACGACCGCGCCGCCGTCAGGGTGTCCGGACGGGCCGCGCGCACCGACTCGAGCTCGCTCCGGAACTCCGCCGTCGGCGCCGCCGCGGCGCCGCGCGCGGCGTCGACGAAGATCCGAAACGCATCGGCCAGTCCGTCGAACAGCCGCCCGTCCAGCACCCTGTCGTCGGGAAGCGCGAGCAGGCCCGCGCGCAGCGTCAGCAGGTGGCCGGCGAGGTTGCCGCTGTCCACGGTCGAGATGTAGAGCGGCGGCAGCGGACGCAGGGTGTGCGTGTCGTACCAGTTGTAGAAGTGTCCCCGGTGCCGCTCGAGCCCCTCCATCGTGCGCAGCGTGTTCGCCGTACGCTCGACGAGCTGTCCGGCGGTGACGTAGCCGAAGTCGTACGCGGACAGATTCGACAGCAGCGCCAAGCCGATGTTCGTCGGCGAGGTGCGGTGAGCGACCGAGGCGACGCGGTACTCCTGGTAGTTGTCGGGCGGAAGCCAATGGTCCTCCGCGCCGACGATGGTCTCGAAGAAGGCCCACGTCCGGCGCGCCAACGCGCGCAGGAAGAGCGTTTGGGCGCGCGTCAGCGCGGGTTTTCGGCGAACGAGCGGGCGGCTGATCCACCAGGCCGCGGCGGGCGAGGCGAACCACAGGAGCAGTATCGGCGCCGCCGCGGCCAAAGCGGCCGGCGTAGACGTCGCCACGTGGATCGCCGCCGCGACGGCGACGGCGGGCGCGATCCACATCGACCGCCAGCTCGCGGCGAGGCCGCCGCGGCCGTTCTCCGCCGACGCGCGATCCGTCTCGCTCGACGGATTCCATTCGAGCAGCCGCCGGCGCGTCGCCCACATCCGCCACGCCGTGCGCGCGATGGCCTCCGCGCTGAAGAACGCTTCGAACGGGAGGCACGCCAGTTCGAACGCCGCCTGCGCGAGGTGAAGCGACGCCGTGCGCGCGACCTCGGCGAGGTGCTGCCGCAACAGCACCTCCTTCCGCTTGCGCAGCAGGTCGAACGCCGACGCGCACAAGGAGGGGACGAACAGGACGGCGACGACCGCGACGGTCCACAGCCACGCCGACGAGAGGACCGTCCATCCCAGCAGCAAGACGAGCGTCAGCGCCGCCGGAACGAGGCTGCGCCGCAGGTTGTCGAACAGTTTCCAGAGCGACAGCCCCGAGAGCGGATTCCGCCGACTGCGGCGGCGTCCCCCCGGAACGCGCGGCAGCAGCCAGCCGGCAAGCTGCCAGTCGCCGCGAATCCAGCGCCGGCGCCGGCACACGTCCGCGCAGTAGCGAGGCGGATACTCCTCGTACACCTCGACGTCGCTCAGCAGACCCGCCCGCGCGTAGCACCCCTCGAGGAGGTCGTGGCTGAGGATCCGGTTCTCGGGGAAGCGCCCGTCGAGGGCGCGCTCGAACGCATCGACGTCGTAGATCCCCTTGCCGATGAACGAGCCTTCGCCGAAGACGTCCTGGTAGACGTCGGACACGGTGCGCGTGTAGGGGTCGATCCCCGGTTCTCCGCCGCACAGCCGCGCATAGCGCGAGCGGTTCGTCCCCGGAAGACTCGCCGCCACGCGCGGCTGCAGGATGCCGTAGCCCTCGACGACGCGCCGCTTCGCCTCGTCGTACCGCGGGCGATTCAGCGGATGCGCCATCGCCCCGACGAGCTGCCGCGCCGCGTCGCGCGGCAACTGCGTGTCCGTGTCCAAGGTGACCACGTACTTCACGTCGGACAGGATCGCGGCGTCGCCGACGACGAGCGAGAAGCCGCCCTCGGCGACGGCGCGCCCGCGGCCGCGGAGCAGCGCGTTCAAGGCCGCGAGCTTGCCGCGCTTGCGCTCGTAGCCCATCCAGATCCGTTCCTGCGGGTTCCAGAGCCGCGGACGATGGAAGAGGAAGAAGATGTCGCCCTCGGTCCGGCCCCCGTCCCCGGCGTACTTCTCGTTCAGCTCCTCGATCGTCGTCCGGGCCAGCCGCACCAGCGGCTCATCCTCGGGCAGCGACTCCTCGCCCGCGTCGCGCAGATCGGTCAGCAGCCCGAAGTGCAGGCACGCGTCCCGGTTGGCGAGGAACCTGACCTCCAGCGCCTCGGCCAGCTCCCCGACGTTCCGCGCGCCGGAGAGAATCGTCGGGACCACCACGAGCGTGCGCGATTCCGGCGGAATCCCCGCCGAGAAGTCCATCTTGGGCAGCGCCCGCGGCGTCGCCAGCAGGGTCGCCAGCCAGTTCGTCAGCGCCACCGCCAACCGGCTCGCGGCCAGCAGCGAGAGGACGCCGATCGGCCACAGCGCCCATTCGGGAGCGCCGCCGGCGCGCTCCCGCAGCAGAAGGCGCCAGGCGACGGCCGCCGCGACGAGCGCGATCGTGCCCAAGTACAGCAACAAGGGGACATGGCTCGCCGTGCGGCGCAGCGCTTCGACGGCCGTCAGCCGAACCTGCGTCGCCCGTTCGAGCTCCGGCCGGCCCTTGTCGATCAAGTAGAAGCCGACGTGCCCCGCGCGATCGCGGTTATCGGCGTCCGCGGCGCGCGCCATCTCGAGCGCCCTGCGGGCCACCTCGCTCTCCGTCGCGCGGCCTTCCTTGGCGATCCTCTCCGTCGCGTGGCGGTAGTGATCGCGGGACGCGAAGTCCATCCTGCCGTAGACGCCGCCCGGATCCTCGCGCAGGATCTGCTCGACGAGACTTGTGGACTCGACGAAGCCGCGCCAATCCATCGCGCCGAGCAGGCGGAGGCTGCCGATGCTGTTGCTGATCGAGACCTGGTCGGCGGCCTGCCGCTGGCTCTCCGCCTGCACCAGTTGCTCGATCGTCAGACCCGATTCGGAGAGCCGCTGCTCGATCCACGTCAACGGCAGGGCCAAGGCGGAGCCACGGCCCTTCAGGCGGCGCGCGAGCTCCGCGACGAAGGCGCCGACCATCGGCGGATCCGAGTGCGCCATGTCCGCGATCACCAGGATCAGGCTCTTCGGATCCTTCTCGGCGGTCTCCGTCATTTGGTCCGCCCACGAATCGGCGAGGTCCCGCTCGGCCCATCCGGCCGCGATGCGCACGCCGGCGCGGCGGAGGTTCTCGATCAGGGCCAGACGCAGCATGATCGGGATCGCCCACAACTCGCCGAGTTTGAGGGGCGTGACGCTCTGGTAGGCCGCCACGAAGCGGCCGAGGGTCTCCGCGTCCACGCGGCCGTCGCCGTGGGCGACCATCTCCAGCGCGATGTCGTACACGCGCGGACGCCCGGCCGACGGCCCGTGCGCCAGACGAGGCAGTTCCCGGCTGTAGCCTTTCGGCAGGTGTCGCCTCGCGGTGCGGATCTGCTCTTCGACGAGATAGAAATTGTCGAGCAGCCATTCCCCGGCCGGCGTTATCGAACGGTTCTTGGCCACCGCCCCCGTGAGCAGGTTGCGCACCTCGAGCAGCACGTTCTCGTTCGCCGCCAGGCGCGCCACGAGCTGGTCCGGCGCGCGGCCCGGCGCCAGCTTGTGCGCGCCCGCGAGGGCCTTGCCGTGCCGCTCCATCTGATCGACGCTGAACAATTCGGAGCGGAGCGGTGTCTCTTCGTCCGGGCGAACGCGGGGCAAGGCGCCGCCGCGACGCCGCACCTTCAGACGTCGCCAGTATCCGCCGAGCTTCGCGCCAGCGTTCACGTTGGCCGCCTTGGTTGACGTGAGACTTCGACTCGCTTCGCATTGTGGTGCCGCCGCAAGTCGCGGATCAAGGAGAGACGCGGGTCGTTTTCGTCCGCGCGAAGACCGCGCGCCCGCGCTGGTCGTCCGCCGGGGCGATCGTTCCGTCGTTCCGCTCGACGCCATCGACGACCGCTCGCGGCGCGACGCGCCGCATCCCCGCGCGGGTGGATTGTCCGCCGTTCGCCCGCGCGCCCGGCACGCCGCCGCCGATGCAGCCGGCGGCGAGGTTCGACTTGTCGTAAGGCGGATCGAGGCGTTGGACCAGCTCGTTCCGCGGCGCACGAGCCGCCGCGCCGCGGCCCGGCCGCCGCGCGCACAACGCGGGGACGGAATCGCGCGACCGTGGCGCCGCGGAGCCCCCTCGCCGCGCCCCCGTTCATGGCGCGGATCAACCCTTCCACGGTGAAGAGCGTCACCTGCGTGTCGGCGGTGATCGCGCCGAGCCGCCCGTACGCCGGGGCGTAGTCGGTCAGCCCCTCCGCGCCGAAGCGCGCCCTGATCGCCGCGAGCGATTCACGCTCGATCGGCGCCCCCAGCGCGTTGCCGACGGCGCCGCCCAGAAGACAACCGCGGATCCGCGAATAGCCGTCCATCACGTCCCCCCTCGGGCCGCCGCCGACGCGGACGCGCGTTTCGGCGCGCGGCCGCTTCATGTTATGTCCGGTCGCGGCCCGCGGCGCCGCCGGCCGCCCTCCCTGTTGACGTCCCCGGCCGCGGGCGTATTCTTGTCGGCAGCTAGATGCTTATTACATCTAGATGCCACGCGTAAGGAGAACGCGATGACCTTCTTCCTCCTGCCGCTCCTGGCGCTCGCCGCGCTGGCCGTTTCCGCGGCCAAGGACCGCGGCCGGACGAGGCGCGCGGTCGGGGCCGCGGCGCGGGCGGGCCTGAACCTGCTCCCGTCGTTGCTCGGACTGACCGCCGGCGTCGCGCTGTCGCTCGCCGCCCTGCCGCCCCGCGCGGTCGCGCAGCTCTTCCAGTCCCACGGCGCCGCCGGCTTCTTCCTGCTCGCCGGCGTCGGAGCCCTGCTGACGATCCCCGCCCCGGTCGCCTACCCGCTCGCCGGATCGCTCCGCCTGATGGGGGCGACGCTGCCCGCGCTCGCCAGCTTCGTCTGCACGCTGACGATGGTCGGCGTCCTGACGGCGCCGCTGGAAGTCCGCGCCTTCGGCCGCCGCTTCACCGCCCTGCGCCAGTCGCTGTGCCTCGCCCTCGCGCTCGCCGTCGGCGCGGCGATGGGGGCGCTCCTGTGAACGCCCGCCTGCGCAGTTCGCTCGTCGTCGCGGCCGCGTTCCTCGCCCTCCTCGCCGCCCTGCGCGCCCCCAGCCCGGAGGTCGCCGGCGCCTCGCTGCGGAACTGGCTCGGCGGGCTCGGGGAGCTCCTCGCGATCATCCCCGCCGTCCTCGTTCTCGTCGCGCTGTTCGACGTTTGGGTCCCGAAGGAAGTCGTCGAGCGCGGCCTCGGCCCCGCGTCGGGCCTCAAGGGCGTCGCGTTCGCGCTGCTCCTCGGCACGGCCGCCGCCGGCCCGATCTACGCCGCGTTTCCGATCGGCCTCTCGCTGCGGGAGAAGGGGGCGCGCACGGCGAACCTCGTGATCTTCCTCGGCGCGTGGGGCACGATCAAGATCCCGATGCTGATGCTGGAGAGCGCGTTCCTGGGGCCGCGGTTCGCCGTGCTACGATTGGCCTTGACGCTGCCGGGCATCGTCGCCTGCGGCTTCCTGATGGAGCGCCTCGAGCGCCGCGCCGCCGCGCGGCGGCCCGTCCTCGCCTGAGCGAACAATGCCGCCCTCCAACCGCCACGCCCGCCACCTCCCCGCCTTCGTGCTGCTCGCGCTGACCGACGGCCCGCTCCACGGCCACGCGATCCGCGCCGAGCTCCACGAGCGGATCCCCGGCTTCAAGGCCGACCCGGGGGCGATCTACCGCACGCTGCAGGCGCTGGAGGCGGACGGCGAGGTGACGTTCCACTGGGACACCGACACGCGCGGCCCGGCGCGCAAGGTCTACCGCCTCACCGCCGCCGGCTGGAAGCGGCTCGACTACTGGCGCGACGACATCGAGCGGCGGCTCGCCTTCCTCCGCGCCTTCCTCGCCGGCCTCAAGCGCGCGCAGGAGAAGCGGAAGCCCGCCGCGAAGTGAGGCCTCCGCTACCGCCGCCGCGCGGCCGCGCCGCGAGACGGCCGCCGGCGTCCGCCGTCTAGCGCGACGTCTCCGGCGCGGCCTCGCGTTCCGGTCCCCACAACCCGACCGGAATGCCCGCCTCGCGGCAGGCGCGCGTTCCGCGCGCGCAGAGGATCAGGAAGGCCACGACGTTGAGCGGCATGACGAACATGAACAGCGCCCAGACGATGGCCATCGGCGAGCGCAGCGCCGAGGCGACGCGGTAGGCGCAGACCGCCGCCGCGGCGCTCGGGACGATCGTCGCGAGGCTCCAGAGGAACACCGCCACGCGGACCATCGCCGCGTCCGCGAAAGCGCCGCGCGGGGCGAGCGATAGGATGAACGCGCCGCCGAGCGCGACGACGATCTGCACGCTGAACCAGAGCGCGAAGTACCGCTGCCACGACGCGAGCCGCGCCGGCTCGTCGGTCATCTTCCGCCGCTTCGTCATTTGTCCCCCGTTCCCGCGGCCGAACCGACGCGGCCCCCGCCGCCCGGATCGCCGCGCTCTCCCCGCTCCGCCCGCCGTCGCTTCGAGCCCGGCCGGCGCCGCGTCATTTGAGCCTACGTCCGCCGGCCGCCTCCGGACAACAGGCGCCGCCACCGCGCGCCGGCGATCCGCCGGCTCCGCGCCGGGATGCCACGCCGCCCGCGGGACGAATCGCTCCCCGCGCGACGATGCGGCCGCGCGCCGGACGTCCTGCGCCTTCGCGTCGGCGTCCGCCGCGAAGCGGCCGAGCCGGGACCGGCGTGGCATCATGCCGGCCGCGCCGCGCGGAGGCGGCGCCGGAGAGAGAACGTGAAGACCGATGCCGCGCCGCAGGAGCGCGTTTGCCTGAACTGCGGGGCCGAGCTCCGCGGACGCTATTGCCACGAGTGCGGGCAGGCCGAGCAGGACCAGCGGCTGCCGCTGAAGGCGCTGGCCCACGTCGTCGTGCACGAGGTCGCGCACGTGGACCACAAGATCCTGCACACGCTGCGGCTGCTCGTCTGCCGCCCCGGCGCGCTGACCGAGGACTTCCTCGCCG
>JAJFTU010000158.1 GCA_021372775.1 bacterium
CGACGCGGCGACGATCCGCCGCCGCGCCGAGGAGACGAGCGCGGCGCTGGTCGTGACCACGGCCAAGGACGCCGTCCGCTGGCCGGCCGGCGCGCCCGCCCCGGCGGTGCTGCGCGAGGAGTTCCTCGTCCGCGGCGGCGAGGCGCTCGTGGACCTCGCGCTGCGCCGCTGCGCCGCGGAAGCGGCGGCCGCCGGCCCGCCGAAGTAGCGCCCGGGCGGCGACGCCCCGATCCCCGCGGCCCGCGCGACGAACGACGCGGCCGCTCGAACCGACGCGGCCGCTCGAACCGGCGACGCCGCAGAACCCGGAATTCGCCTCCGCGCGGCGCGGGAGGTCTTGCGCGGCGCGGCCGATGTCCGAAGATAGGCACGCGGCGTTCCTTGCGCCGCGGCGAAGGGAACGATGGCGCAATCCCGCAGCGTCGGCCGCCGGATCGAGGCGGCCGCGGTCCTCTCCACGGCGGCGATCGTGCGGCGGCTGCCGCTCCGCGCGCGGATCGGCTTCGGCGAGGCGGTCGGCTCGCTGCTCCACGCCGTCGATCGCCGGCACCGCGAGCTCGCGCGGACCAACATCGCCTTGTCGCTGGGCGTCGGCGCGGACGAGGCGGCGCGGATCGCGCGGCGCACCTTCCGCTGCCTCGGGCGCGGCTTCGCCGAAACGCTGACGATGTCGTACTACCGCGGCGCGGCGCTGGAGCGCGCCGTCGAGGTCGAGGGGGTCGAACATCTCCGCGCCGCGTACGCGCTCGGCAAGGGGGTCGTCGTCTGCTCCGGGCACATCGGCAACTGGGAGCTGGCCGGCCTGCGGCAGTGCCAGCTCGGCGTGCCGATGGACTACATCTCCCGCCCGCTCGACAACCCTTGGCTCTACGACCGCCTGCTCCAATGGCGCGAGGCGGGAGGCGTCTTCACCCACGCCAAGCACGGCGCCGTGCGCAGCGCGCTCAAGACGCTCAAGGCCGGGCGCACGCTGGCCTTCGTCATCGACCAGAACATGACCAGCCCGCCGCGGATCTTCGTGCCGTTCTTCGGCCGCGCCGCGGCGACGACGCCGACGATGGCCCACCTCTCGCTGCGCACCGGCGCGCCGATCGTCCCCGCCTACACGATTCCGCGGGACGACGGCACCTACCTGCTGCGCTACCTGCCGGCGATCGCGGTTCCCGAGACCGGCGACGAGGACGCCAAGGTCCGCGCGATCACGCTCGAGGCGACGCGCCTGCTCGAGGAGTGGATCCGCGCCTGCCCGCACTCGTGGCTCTGGCTGCACGACCGCTGGAAGACCCGCCCCGGCCCCGGCGAGGAGATCTGATGTCCCGTCCCGCCGTCTTCTTCGACCGCGACGGAACGCTCTGCCGCGAGCAGGGTTACGTCAACCATCCCGACCGTCTGGAGCTGCTGCCGCGCACCGCGGAGGTGATCCGCGCGCTCAACGAGCGGGGCGTGCCGACGGTCCTCGCGACGAACCAGGCCGGCGCGGCGCGCGGCTACTTCCCGCCGCACCTGATCGAGGAGACGCACGAGCGGCTCGCCGAGCTGCTCGCGGCGGAAGGGGCGCGGCTCGACGGGATCTACTACTGCCCGCACCACCCCGAGGCGGGCGGGCCGGGGCTGCGCGCGCGCTGCGGGTGCCGCAAGCCGCGTCCGGGAATGCTCCTCGCCGCGGCGCGCGACCTCGACCTCGATCTGTCGCGGAGCTTCATGGTCGGCGACTCGTTCCGCGACGTCGGCTGCGGCCGCGCGGCGGGGGTCGCGGGGACGGTGCTGCTGCGCACCGGCTACGGGCGCGGCGAGCTGCTGTGGAAGAGCGGAACGGCGACGGTCTGGCCCGACTGGATCGCCGACGACTTGCCGGCGGCGCTGGAGTGGATCCTGCCCCGCCTCGCCTGACGCGTCGCCGCATCGGCGCGGCCGACGCCGCGGGCGACGGAGAGAACGCACGACGCGGCGGCGAGGCCGGCGCGGCGGGCGACGGAGAGAACGCATGACGCGGCGGCGCAACGACGCGGCCGACGCGTCGATCGACGGAGAGAACGCATGACGCGGCGCCCGAGGCGCCCCGCGCCGCCGCGCGACCCGCGGCGGCCGGCGCGCGCCGAACTGCTGGCCTTGGTGGACCGTCTCGCGGACGCGCGCGTGCTCGTCCTCGGCGACGCCGTCCTCGACGAATTCGAGCAAGGGGAGATCGCCCGCGTCTCGCGCGAGGCGCCGGTGCTGATCCTCGACCACCGCCGGACCGACCTCTGCCCCGGCGGCGCGGCGAACACGGCGGCCAACCTCGCCGCGCTCGACGTCCGCGCGGCGATCGCCGGGCGGATCGGCGACGACGCGCAGGGAGAGCGGCTCTCCTCGCTGCTCGCCGCGCTCGGCGTGGACGCGCGCGGCCTCGTCCGCGAGCGCGGCTACGCCACGCCGACCAAGACGCGCATCCTCGCCGGCGGCCCGCACACCCGCAAGCAGCAGATCGTGCGGATGGACCGCGGACGGCGCGGCGTGCCGCTCGGCGAGCGGACGCGCCTGCGGATCGCCGCCGCGGCGCGGCGGGCCCGCGGCCGCGGCGACGCGGTGGTCCTCGCCGACTACGGCTACGGGCTGCTCGACCCCTCGTGGGTCGCCGCGCTCGGCCCCGGCGCGGGGCCGCTGACGCTCGACAGCCGCTTCGCGATCGACCGCTACCGCGGCGTCTCGGCGGCCACGCCGAACCTCGAGGAGGTCGAGCGCGCGGTCGGCCGGCGACTCGACGACGACGACGAGGCGGCGATCGCCGCCGCCGCGCGCGAGCTGCGCCGCAAGCTGCGGGCCGAGGCGCTGCTCTGCACGCGCGGCGCGCGCGGCATGACGCTCGACGCCGCGGGACGCGGCGCGGCGGCGCGGATCCCGGTCTTCGGCTCGGACGAGGTCGCCGACGTCACCGGCGCCGGCGACACGGTGATCGCGGTCTTCACCGCCGCGCGCGCGGCCGGCGCGACGTGGCGCGCCGCGGCCGAGCTGGCGAACGTCGCCGGCGGGCTGGTGGTGATGAAGAGCGGCACCGCGACCCTCTCCCGCGCCGAGCTGCGCGCGGCGCTCGAGGAAGGGTGGGAATGAGCGGGCCGCGGCGCGAGGCGAAAGGCGCGGCGCCGCGCGAAGCGGCGAAGACGCCGGCGCGCGACGCGGACGACGCCGCCCTCCGCGGAACGGAAGACGCGGCGCCGCGCGAGGCGTCCTCGAAGATCCTGCCGCGCGAGGAGCTGGCGCGGCGGCTCGCCGGGGCGGCGAACGTTGCGCTCTGCAACGGCCTCTTCGACGTCGTCCACGTCGGCCACGCCCGCTACCTCGCCGACGCCAAGCGGCGCGCCGGAACGCTCGTCGTGGCGCTCAACGACGACGCGTCGGCGGCGGCGAACAAGGGGCCGTCGCGGCCGCTCGTGCCGCTCGCCGAGCGGCTGGAGGTCGTCGCCTCGTTCCGCGCCGTGGACTACGTCACCTGGTTTCCGGAACGGACGGTCGCGGCGACGCTGGAGCTGCTCCGGCCGCGCTGGCACGCCAAGGGGACCGACTACCGCCCGGAGACGCTCCCGGCGGAGGAGCGGGCGCTCCACGCCCGCCTCGGCGTCGAGCCGCTGATCGTCGGCGACGAGAAGACGCACGCCACCACCGACATCGTCGCCGCCGTCCTCTCGCGCGGCTGAGGCGCCGCCCGCGGTCACTCGGCCGGCGTCGTCCCTTCGGCCGGCACGACGCGGTTGCGCCCCGCCGCCTTCGCGCGGTAGAGCGCGGCGTCGGCGCGGCGCACCAGTTCATCGGCCTCGTGGACCGCGTCGGGGCGCATCGCGGCCACGCCGACGCTGACGCTCACCCGCCCTTCCGGCGCGTCCTCGTGCGGCAGGTCGAGCGCCACGACGGCGTCGAGGAAGCGGCGCGCGACTTCGAGCGCCCCCGCGGCGTCGGTCTCCGGCATGATGCAGACGAACTCCTCGCCGCCGTAGCGGGCGACGAGGTCGTGCGGGCGCTTCGCCGCCCCCGCGAGGGCGCGGGCGACCGCCTTGAGGCATTCGTCGCCGCGGGCGTGGCCGTAGCGGTCGTTGAACCGCTTGAAGTAGTCGACGTCGATCATCGCCAGCGCCAGATGACGATGACCGCGGCGCGCGGCACGCCAGGCGCGCGCCAGTTGGGCGTCGAACCGCCGGCGGTTCGCGACGCCGGTCAGGCCGTCGACGAGCGACTGCGCGAGCAGCAGGTCGCGCGCCCGCTTGAGCGCCAAGTGGTTGCGCACGCGCAGCCGGACGAGCAGCGGGCTGATCGGCGAAGAGATGAAGTCGATCGCCCCGGCCTGCAGCGCGTACGCCTGATCGTCGGGGCCGGCGCCGCGGGCGACGAAGATCACCGGGATGCGCGCGGTCGCCGGATCGCGCGCGAGACGCGAGCAGACCTCGACGCCGTCCATGCCCGGGAGGGCGAGGTCGAGCAGGATCAGGTCCGGCTGCAGCGATTGGGCGATCCGCAGCGCGTCCGGCCCGGCGGCCGCCTCCGCCACGACGTACTCGTCGCGCAGGACCGCGGCGAGGATCTCGCGCGAGGCGGCGTCGGCGTTCGCGACCAACAGCGTCCCGCCGGTCTCCGCTTCGTCCGCGGCCTCGTCGCCCGCGTCGGCGTCGGCGGCCTCGCGGTCCGTCCCGCGGACGCGCGTCGAGACCGAGAGCGGGATCGGCGCCGGCCCCCGCGGCGCGGGCGCCTCGCCGGTCTCCTCCTCCGCCGCCGCGAGCGTCTCCGGCGGCAGCGCGAAGCGGAACGACGTTCCTTCCGCCGCCGACGTCTCGAACCAGACTTCGCCGCCCAAGAGCCGCTCGCCGAGCAGCTTCATCGCGTAGGCGCCGAGGCCGCGTCCCTTCGCGCTCTTGGTGCTGAAGGAGCGCTCGAAGATCCGCTCCGCGATCTCGCGGGGAATCTCCCCTTCGTTCCGCACGGTGAACGTCGGCCGCCCGCCTTCGACGTCGTACGACGCGCGCGCCGTCCCGCCCGGCGGCGTGGCCTCGAGCGCGTTGCGGACCATGTCGAGCAGCACGCGCGCCGCGAGCGTCGGGTCGGTCTGGATCCGCGCGTCCGACGACGCCTCGACGACGAGCGTCCGTCCCTCCGCCTCCGCGCCGAGCGTCGCGACCCGCTCGACGTCCCGCAGCAGGGCCGCCGGATCGACCGGCCGGCGCTCGAGCGCCAGCGTCCCGGCCTCGGCGAGCACGATCGCGTGGTGGCTCATCACCTCCGTCGCCAGCCGCGCCGTCAGCCCGAGCACGCTCTCCGCCGCCGCCTCGCGGGCCGCCGGATCGTCGTCGGTCAGGCGGCGCGCGACCCCCTTGAGGCCGCCGAGCGCGCCGACGAGATGGCGCAGGAAGACGCTCTCCAGCACGTCGCGCCGCTTCGCCGCGCTGATGTCCTGCAGCACGAAGGCGAGCAGCCGCTGGCCGGCGATCTCGATCGGCGTGCAGCGGACGCGGAACTCGGCCGCGCCGCGGACGCCGCCGCGGTCGATCGTCATCCGGCACTCGCCGCCCGCGGCGGCGTGGTCGAGTTGCGCGGAGAGGATCGTCAGCACCGCGCCGCAGTGCGCGCAGGCCTTGCTGGTGCCGCAGCCGCCGGGCCCTTCCGCCGCGTGGACGCAGCAGAAGACCTCGCCGGGGCGCAGCCCCTCGAGCCGCCGCTGGTCGTTCGCCTCGAGCGCCAGCAGCACTTCGGTGTTCGCGGCGACGACCTGCCGCCGCTCGTTGAGGAGCAGCACGTAGCCGGAGAAGGCGTCGAGCAGCGCCCGCGTCACCGGATTCTCGAGGCAGAAGCGGGCCGCCCTCCGCACGTCCTCCTCGCGGGCCCGTTCCGCCGGCGCGAAGAACGTCGTCGAAGGAGCCGTCCCCCCGCCCATCGCCTGCTCGTCGTCGCCGATCATCATCGAAGCGCCCCTCGCCGCGACTCTATGACAATTTCCTCTCCGCGGTCCACCGCCGATTTCCCGCCTTGGCCCCCGTCGCCCGCGCCCCGGTCGTCCCCGAACCCCCTCGAACCACCGCCCGCGCCGACGCCGTCGCCGTGCGCAAGCGACGCCGGGGCTTTGCGCAGCGAAATGAGGTCGGCCGTCAGGGGGCCGGCGGACCCCTCGGTTAAGGCGGTCCGCCGGCCCCCTGACGGCCGACCGGACGCGCCGCCGGACGCGCGGGCCTTGCCCCTCGAAGAGGCGAACGCCGGCCGCCCGTACGGATTTTCGGTTTAGGCGTTCACCAGCCGCCCCGTCCGCACGGACGACACCAACCCGAACGCGAGGAAGGTCGCCACGACCGACGACCCGCCGTACGACACCAGCGGCAACGGCACGCCGATCGTCGGCACCACCCCCGTCACCATCCCCGTGTTGATGAAAATTTGCCCCGCCCACAACACGACGACGCCGGTGGCGATCAACGTCCCCAAGTAGTCCTGCGACGTCGCGGCCGTGTCCACCGCCCTCATCAACAACGCCAGCAGCAGACCGAGCGTGACCAACACGCCGACGAAGCCGGTCTCCTCGGCGATCACCGCGAGAATGAAGTCGGTCTCGCGCGCCGGCAGGAACTCGAGCCGCGACTGGCTCCCTTGGAACAGCCCCTTCCCGACGACCTCCCCCGAGCCGACGGCGATGCGGGACTGGATCGTCTGGTAGCCGGTCTTCATCGGATCGCGGTCCGGCTCGAAGACGGTGATGATCCGCTCCTTCTGGTACGGCTTGAGGACCATGAACCAGCCGATCGGCGCGAGCAGCGCGGCGACGACGGCCAGCGTGACGAGGACCTTCGGCCGCAGCCCGGCGACCCACGCCAGCCCCAGGAAGAGCGGCACGTACGTCACCGCCGTCCCCATGTCCGGCTGCAGCAGCAGCAACCCCATCGGCGCGACGATGAACGCCGCGAGATAGGCGAGGTGCCGGAAGTCGAGCCGGTGCGGCGAGCGCGAGAGGAACGACGCGGCCGCCAGAACCGTCAACGTCTTCATCGGCTCCGACGGCTGGAAGCGGAACGGCCCGCCGAGCGAGAACCACGAGCGGGAGTTGGCGATCGGGTGGGTGAAGAGGACCAGCACGAGCAGCGCCATCCCCACGCCGTAGAGGATGAACGCCAGATCGGACCAGTCGTGGTAGTCCACCTTCGAGACGACGAAGTAGACGACCCAGCCGACGAGCATGAAGATCAGTTGCCGCCCGCCCGATCCGCTCCAGAACGAGAGCTCCTTGCTCTGCGTCGCGCTGTGCACGAAGACCACGCTGATCGTCGAGAGGGCGAGCAGCAGCAGGACCGTCGCGCGGTCGGCCTTATCGAGGATCCACTGGATCATTGGGAACCTGAGTCGGCCCGTTGGGGTCGGGGACGGTGGTTTCTTCGTCGTTGCCCGAGCTCTCGCCTTCGTTTTCCGGCGCGGCGGCGGGCGGCGCGGGCGGCTGCGCCTGCAGCGTTCCCTGCAGCTCGGCCTCGCGCGCCTCGCGGCGGTACTCGGGCTCCGTTCCGTTGCGCAGCGCTTCCTTCCGTTCAAGGTACCGCTTGACGACGATGCCGGCGATCGGCGCCGCGGTCGCGCCGCCGTGTCCGCCGCGCTCGACGATGATCCCCCAGGCCAGCTCCGGCTTGCCGACCGGGCCGAACCCCATGAACCAGGCGTTGTCCTTCTGCTGCTCTTCCGCCTCGCGGGAGATCGTCTGCGCCGTGCCGGTCTTCCCCGCCATCTGGTAGCCGGGGACGCGGGCCTTCGACGCCGTGCCGCGCGCCGACTCGACGACGTTCAGCATCCCTTCGGTGATCACGTGCAGCGTCTCGGCCGACAGCCCGACGGCGCGCGGCTCCGGCGCGTCGCCCGGACGGTCCACCATGTGCGGGAAGACGCGGTAGCCGCCGTTGGCGATCGCCGCGGCGACGATCGCGTTCTGGATCGGCGAGACCTGCACCAGCCCCTGCCCGATCCCCATCGAGATCACCTCGCCGGGGTAGACCGGCTGCTTCCGCACCTTGCGCGACCACGCGTCGTTGGCGACGAGGCCCAGCGCCTCGTGGTCGAAGCGCAGCCCCGACTTCTCGCCGATGCCGAAGGCGTGGGCCCACTTGGAGATCTTCTCCGCGCCGAGGCGCCGCCCCATCGTGTAGAAGAACACGTTGCACGACTGGGTGATCGCCTCCTGGACGCCGATCGCGCCGTGCCCGCCCTTGCGCCAGCAGTTGAAGACGCGCCCGTAGAAGGTCGCCGCGCCGCCGCAGCCGACGGTCTCCCCGGGCGAGGTGGCGTGCTCCTCGAGCGCCGCCGCGGCCATCACGACTTTGAAGGTCGAGCCGGGGTTGTAGGCGCTGCTGACGACGCGGTTGAGCAGCGGCTTGTCCGGGTCGTTGACCAACGACGACCAGACCGCCGGCGAGAGCCGCCCGCCGAAGACGTTCGGCTCGAACGACGGCGCCGAGTAGAGAGCGCGCACGCCGCCGGTGTACGGCTCGATGAACACCGCCCCGCCGACGCTGTCGCCGAACGCCTCGACGAGGTCCTTCTGCATCTCCGCGTCGAGCGTCGTGATCAGCGCGCGGCCGTTCTTCGGCGGCCGCTGGATCGCCACGACGCCGAGCGGGCGGCCCGAGGCGTTGACCTCCTCGAGCGCGATCCCGGCCACGCCGCGCAGCTCCGCGTCGTAGGCCCGCTCCGCGCCGGTGCGGCCGACGCGGTCGCCGAGGACCAGGTCGTGCCGCGCCGAGAGGTCGTCCTCGTTCGCCTCGGAGACGAAGCCGAGCGCGTGCGCCGCCGCCTTCGCCAGCGGGTACTGGCGCTTGCTCGTCATCTCGACGTCGATCGAGGGCAGGTCGAAGCGGTTGGCCTCGATCCGCGAGGCGGTCTCGAGGTCCACGTCGTTCAGCAGCAGGATCGGATCGAAGCGGGCCTGGATGCGCCGCGCCTTCTGGTAGATCCGGACGAGGTCCTCTTCCGGCTCGCCGATCGTCCGCGCGAGCAGCCGCGTCTCGCGCTCGCCGTTCTTCGTCCGCTCCGGCGCCAGCCAGACGGCGAAGCCGGCGTGGTTCGTCACCATCACCACGCCGTGCTGGTCCACGAGCGGCCCGCGCAGGGCGCGCTCGATCCGCCGGTGCAGCCGGTTCTCTTCCGCCAGACGGTGGTATTCCGGCCCCTTCACGATCTGCAGGTACCAGAAGACCGCCCAGAGCAGCACGAACCCGACCGGGACGAGCATCCGCACCGCGGCGAGGCGCCGCGAGCGCATCCGCCGCCTTTGGTACTCGAGGAAGGTCGGCTGCTGGCGGAAGTCCTGGGTCACGACAGGCTCCCGCGCCGCGCCGCGAGTTTGAAGAAGAGCAGCCCGAGCGCGGTGTTGATCGCCACCGCCGCCAGCCAGACCAGCGGCCCGGGGATCGCCCCGGCCGAGCGGTTGAACAGCAGGGCGAGCGAGAGCTGGATCGCCCAGTCGGCGAGCGCCGCGGCGAGCATCGCCAGCATCGCCGGCAGCGCGTAGAGCATGTCCACCTTCGCCGCGGCGAACGAGAGGGCGAAGGCGATCGTCATCTGGCTGAAGGCGTGCAGCCCCAGCCACTGGCCGAAGAGCGCGTCGTCG
This sequence comes from bacterium, assembly GCA_021372775.1. Taxonomy (NCBI): domain Bacteria; species bacterium. Next base: position 9,593 of record JAJFTU010000158.1, read on the forward strand.
AGCAGGCCGCAGACCAGCCCGGTCAGGAGCGCCGGCCAGCGCTTGCCGCCGAGCGCGCCGAAGACGGAGACGACGAGCAGCGGGTCGGCGAACGGCGCGATCGGCGGGACCATCGCCACCAGCGCCTTGAGGAAGACGGCGAGCACGCCGAGCAGCAACAGCTTCCAGATCTTCATCGCGCCGTCTCCGTCGCCGTCGGCGCGGCCGGCGCGGGCTTCGGCGTCGGCGGACGGCGGTTGGGCGGCACGAGGAGGACCTCTTCGAGGCTCCCCATGTCGGCCGCCGGCTCGACCGCGATCCGCCAGGTGAGCGGCGAGTCGGCCCACATGTCGCGCACGTAGCCGACGAGCAGCCCCGCCGGGAAGACGCCGTCGAGCCCCGAGGTGACGACGACGTCGCCGACGGCGACCGCCTGGTCGCGCGGCACGTACTCGAGGCGCGTGGCGATCATCGGCCCGCGCCCGCCGCCGCGCAGGATGCCGGCGAAGCGGTCCTGCTGGTGGCGCACGCCGACGCCGCTGTCCGGATCGACGATCAGCACGATCTCGGCCGAGTCCGACTGCACGTCGCGGACCTGCCCGACGAGCGCGCCGCGGCTCACCGCGACCCAGCCCCGCCCGACGCCCGCGCCGTAGCCCTTGTCCACCAGCACGGCGCGCCGCAGCGGCCCCGACGACAGGTCGGCGACGACGCGGCCGACGACGCCGCGCTCGTAGGCGACGTCCTCCTTCAGAGAGAGCAGTTCGCGCAGCCGCCGGTTCTCGCGCCAGACTTCCTCGAAGCGGGCGCGGTCGGTCTCGAGCTTGTTGACCTTGGCGAGCAGTTGCTCGCGCTCCCCCTTCGCGCCGACGGCGTAGAGGTAGTTCTCCCAGATCCGCTGCAGGCCGCCGGCGACGCCGAGCACTCCCTGCCACGCGCGGCCGGTCGTGCCGCGGTAGGAGTGGGTGACGGCCTCGGCGCTCTCCATCCGCTGCGCTTGGGCGCCCATCAGCGCCAGAAGAAGCACGGCGACGATCGCGTAGACCAGCGTGGCGAGGCGTTCGCTCATCGGATGCCAGCCCGCGGCGCGCCCCCGCCCTTGGGGGCGGGCGGCGCCGCGCGTCCCGGCGCTCCTCGCGGCGCGCCGGGGTTAGTCAGTCGATGCAGACCTTCCGCAGCAGCTCGAAGTCGGTCAGCATGCGGCCGATCCCGAGCGCCACCGCGGCCTGCGGCTCCTCCGCGAGGCTGACCGGCAGGCCGGTCTCCTCGCGCAGCCGCTTGTCGAGGTTCCGCAGCAGCGAGCCGCCGCCGGCGAGGATGATCCCGCGGTCGCCGATGTCCGCCGAGAGCTCCGGCGGAATCTGCTCCAGCGCGATGCGCGTCGCGTCCACGATCACCGAGACCGTCTCGGCCAGCGCCTCGCGGATCTCCTCGTCGGTCACGGTCAGCGTCTTGGGGATCCCCTCCACGAGGTCGCGGCCGCGCAGCTCCATCGACAGCTCCTCGTCCAAGGGGAAGGCCGACCCGACCTTGATCTTCACTTCCTCGGCGGTGCGGTCGCCGATCAGCAGATTGTGCTTGCGCTTGATGTACTGGATGATCGCCTCGTCCATCTCGTTCCCCGCGACCCGCACGGAGCGCGAGTAGACGATGCCGGCCATCGAGATCACCGCGATGTCGGTCGTGCCGCCGCCGATGTCGATGATCATGTTGCCGGTCGGCTCGGTGATCGGCAGGCCCGCGCCGATCGCGGCCATCATCGCCTGCTCGACGAGATAGACCTCGGTGGCCTTGGCCTTGTAGGCCGAGTCCTTCACCGCGCGCTTCTCGACCTGCGTGATCTCGGACGGCACGCCGATCACGATCCGCGGCCGCACGCCGACCTTGCGGTTGTGGGCGGAGCGGATGAAGTGCTCGAGCATCCGCTCGGTGTGCTCGAAGTCGGCGATGACGCCGTCCTTCATCGGGCGGATGGCGAGGATGTTCCCCGGCGTCCGGCCGAGCATCTCCTTCGCCGCGCGTCCGACCGCCTCGACCTTTCCGGTCTTCTGGTTGACGGCGACGATCGAGGGTTCGTTGACGACGATCCCCTGCCCCCGCGCGAAGACGATGGTCGTCGCCGTGCCGAGGTCGATGGCCAGATCATTGGAGAACAGCGAAAGCAGGGAACGCGGCCAGAAAGCCACAGGTGAATCCTCCGCGACGCCTCCGCGGCGTTGAGCGGAGGCGGAAGCGCCAAGTCGGCCTCGGGGCGAGCGGGACGAAGCGGAAGGGGCGACACGGAGGACGCCTCCCCGTCGAGCCGGGGCGCAGGCGGCAAATCCTAGCGGAGGAACAGTTTCGCGACAACCCGCGGCCCCGTCCGGGGCCGGCGGCCGCGCGGCGCGTCAGCCGCGCGGGTCGGCCAACCGCACCCCGTTCTTGCCGCCGTACTTCACCACGTACATCGCGCCGTCCGCCGCCGCGAGCAGCTCCTCCGGCGTCTCGCCGTGCCCCGGGCAGGCGGCCACGCCGATGCTCACCGTCAGCCGCACGTCGAGCCCCAAGGACGCCAGCCAGCGCCGCTCGGCGATCGCCGCGCGGATCCGCTCGGCGATGACCAGGGCGCCGGCCGCGTCGGTGTCGGCGAGGACGATCGCGTACTCGTCCCCGCCCCAGCGGGCGACGACGTCGAGATCCCGCACGCTCTCCCGCAGCAGCTCGCCGACCTCGACCAAGGTCCGCGACCCGGCCATGTGGCCGTGGTGGTCGTTGACCAGCTTGAAGCCGTCGAGGTCGAGGAAGAGCAGCGCCACCGGCCGGCCGAAGCGGCGGGCCCGCTTCGTCTCCCGCTTGAGGTAGTTCTCCATGAAGCGGGCGTTGTAGAGGCGCGTCAGGTCGTCGGTGACCGTCCGCTCCTCCAGCCGCTTGAAGAGCAGCGCGTTGTCGAGCGCGATCGCCGCGGGCTCCATCAGCGTCGCCGCGAGCCCGAGGTCGTCCGGCCCGAAGACGACGCCGGCCGGCGCCGCCAGCTCGGCGATCCCGATCGTCCGCCCGCGGGAGACGAGCGGCAGCGCGATCAGCCCCCCCGCCGGCGGCTCGGGCCACTCCCCGGTCCGGTCGAGGCGCGGATCGGCCGCCGCCTCGTCGATCAGCAGCGGCTGCCGCAGGCGGGCCACCCACCCGGCGACGCCGGCGGCCAGCGGGAGCTCGCCCGAGGGGGCGGCCCCCTTGCCGGTCTCGTTGCGGGCGTCGAGCCGCATCAGCCCCGCGGCCTCGTCGATCCGGTAGAGACGCCACGCCTCCGCGCCGATCAGGGCCGCCGCGCGCTCCATGATGAAGCGCGAGACCATCTCCGGATCGAGCAGCGAACCGGCCGCCTGCACGGTGTCCGAGAGCACGGCGAGACGCCGTTCCAGCGCCTCGGCCCGCGCCTCGGCCCGCAGCAGCTCCGCCTCGAGCGCGGCGCGGTCCTCGCCCGCCAGCGGGGCGTCGTCCTCGGGTTCAAAGGGCATCGACGTAGGCCGTCCCCATCTTGCGGGTCTCGTTTCCCGCGGCGTCCTGGGCGACGAAGTGGATCAGGTTCTTGCCGTCCTGGTGCAGCTTGACGACCCACGTGAAGCGGCCGTCCTCGCCGACGTCCACCCGCTCCCCTTCGACCCACAGCACCGCCCCGGGCTCGGTGCGGCCGCTGACGATGGCGTTCGTGCCGACGACCATGATCTCGACGATCTGCAGCTCCGGCGGCGTGCGGTCGGCGGAGTCCTTGAACCCCTCGTTGACCACGCGGAAGCGGCGGGTCTCCGACCAGCGCCCGCCGTGGGACCGCTCGTCCACCGCCGAGACGCGCCAGAAGTAGCTGCCGGGATCGAGACGGGTCAGCCGCAGCTCGGGGGCGCCGACCCGCCGGTCGGCGGCGTCGTCCTCGGCGACGAGCGGGCGGTCGGCGAACTGCACCAAGTAGCCGCGCGCCTGCGGCACCGGCGTCCAGCGCAGGGCCACGACCGACTGGCCCGGCAGGACGAACGTCTCCTGGTCGGCCGGCGACGAGAGGCGCGGCTGCTCGAGCAGGGCCGAGCGCTCGACGATCCCGCCCGGCGCCACCGTCGCCCGGGTGCTCTCCTCGAGGGTCGTCTCCCGGCCCGCGGCGGCGACGACGACCGCCCCGCGGGAGGCGACGACCTCCGACCGCTTCGTGTCCTTGTCGTGGCGGACGCGGAACTCGCTCGCCTTGTCGGCGCGGACCGCCGCCGACTCCGTCGCGACCTCGTGGACCGTGTCGTACCCCGCGACGTCCTGCGTCTGCGCGGAGACCTGGCCGAACGCCAGCCGCTCCGACACGCGCTGCGTGCGGCGCGCCGGGTCGCGGACCATCTCGTGGACCTCGATCAGCGTGCCCGGGCTGACGGCGACCATCGAGCCGTCGAAGTAGACCAGCTGCGCCGACCCGCCGTTCCCGGTCCGCACCTGGTCGCCGGGGCGCAGTTCGTCGCGCTCGGAGGCGTTCTCCCAGAGGAACTGCCCGGCCCGCTTGACCCGGACCTCGCCGTCCACCCGGGCGAGGCGGACGCCGGAGTCGGACCGGTGGCCGCCGAGGACCGCCCGCGCCCGCCGCTCGGCGTCGCCGGCCTTGTCCACCGCCGGCGCGTAGCTCCGCGCGGCGAGGTCGGCCCGCGCCTCTTCGAGCGCCCGCTGGGCGGCGACGACGTCCTCCGACGTCGGGGCGGCGGTGGCCGCGTCCTGCACGACGAGCGCCGCGGCGGCGACGGCCCGCCCGGCCTGCTCCTCGGTCACCCCGGCGTGGGCGGCGCGCCACCAGATCGTCCCCGCCGCCGCGACGACGACGAGGAGGACGGCGAGCAGGATCGTCCGATAGCGGATGTAGATCCACTCGACCGCCAGTTTCGAACGGCGCCGCCCCTGGGCGGTGTCCACGGCCATACCTCCAGCCCCCCGTCGGCCGGCCGCGTCCCGCGCGGCCGCCGCGCCCACAAGTCTAATCTGCGCCGGACCCGCGCGGGCGCCAATCACCTTGGAGTTGTTGAACTTGCCGCAGATTGGCGATTCCGCTAGTCTGCGCACCGTCGCCGCCGCTGTCCGGCGGGGAGGGGTCTTTCCGTGCTCAACTGGATTCGGGACACGCTGAAGTATTCCAAGTGGATCCTGATGCTGATCATCGCGTCGTTCATCCTCTTCTACGGCGTCAGCTGGTGGGACCGCGGCGGCAAGGGCGGCGACGCCAACTGGGTCGCCAGGGTCGACGGCCAGAACATCGACCCGACGGCGTGGCAGGTCACCTCGCACCAGCTCGAGGAGCGGTACCGGCAGCAGTTCGGCAACATGTACGACCAGGTCCGCAAGAGCATCAACGTGGGCCGGCTCGCCGCCGAGAAGCTGATCCAGGAGAGCCTGATCGTCCGCGACGCGAAGCGGCTCGGCCTGTCCGTGTCCGACGACGCGGTCGCCGCGAGCATCACGTCGATGCCGGGCCTGCAGCAGAACGGCCAGTTCATCGGCGCCGCGGCCTACCAGAAGCTGGTCCGCGCGGGGGCCTTCGGCCCGTTCCGCTCGGCGCGCGAGTTCGAGAACGCCGTGCGCCAGGACATGCTGATCGCGCAGTGGCGCGGCGTCGTCGCCGCGTCGGCGACCGTCTCCAAGGACGACGTCGCGCGCGAGTTCCGGCGCCGCCACGAGCGCACGACCTTCGAGTACCTCGCCCTGCCGCTCGACAAGTACGCCGCCTCCGTCGCCCCGAGCGACGCCGACCTGCAGGCGTGGTTCAACGCGCACCCCGAGCGCTTCGGCGCGGGCGAAGCGCGCAAGCTGGCCTACGTGCTGTTCGACGAAGGGGTCGTCGGCGCGCGGGCCGCGGTCAAGGACAGCGAGATCCAAGACTACTACAACGCCAACGCCGAGCAGTTCAATCGCCCGGAGCTGCGCCGCGCCCGCCACATCCTCGTGAAGGTCGCGCCGGACGCCGACGCCGCGGCGGTCGAGGCGGCGCGGAAGAAGGCGCAGAGCCTGGCCGACCAGGCCCGCGCCGGCGCCGACTTCGCGAAGCTCGCCGAGAAGAACAGCGACGACCCCGGCTCGAAGGAGAAGGGCGGCGACCTCGGCCTCTTCAAGAAGGGGTCGATGGTCCCCGAGTTCGACGACGTCGTCTTCTCGCAGCGCGTCGGCGTGGTCTCCGACCCGGTCAAGACGCAGTTCGGCTTCCACGTGATCAAGGTCGAGGAGATCCAGCCCGGCGGCGAGATCCCGCTCGCCGCGGTCAAGGACCAGATCCGCGCCCAGCTCCGCGCCCCGCGCGTCCGCGAGGTGGCGATGACGCTGGCCCAGGAGTTCCGCAAGAAGGCCACCGACGAGTCCTCGTTCCGCGCCGCCGCCGCCGCCGCCAAGGTCGCGGTGCAGGACGCGGGCGCGGTCCTCGCCGGCGACCCGATGCCGTTCGGCCCCGCGCCGGAGTTGGTCGCCGAAGCGTTCGCGCTCAAGAAGGGCGACGTGACCGGCGTGGACGAGACGCAGCAGGGCGCGGTCGTCGCCGTCGTGCTCGACGTCGTGAAGGACTACAAGCCGACCTTCGCCTCGCGCCGCGCGCAGGTGGACGCCCTCTACCGCCGCGAGCGGGCCGGCGAACTCGCCAAGGCCGAGCTCTCCGCCGCGGTCTCCCGCGCCGGCGGCGATCTCGAGAAGGCCGCCAAGGAGCTGAAGCTCGAGGTCAAGAAGACGGAGCCGGCGTTCGCGCGCGGCACGTCCCTCCCCGGCGTCGGCGGCGGTTCGGCCATCGACGCGGCGGTCTTCAACGCCCCGGTCGGCTCGGTCTCCCAGGCCGCGGCCGGCGACGGCGGCGCGATCATCGCCAAGATCCAGGCCCGCTCGCAGGCCGACATGTCCCAGCTCCCCGCGGAGGAAGGGTTCATCCGCGAGGCGCTGCAGCGTCCGCTCGGGCAGCAGGTGATCGCCAAGCGGATCGAGGAGCTGCGGCGGGCGGCGAAGATCGAGCTGAACACCACGCTCTTCCAGCGCAGCTAGACTTCCCGAACAACCCGCGGCGCCTCCGCGCCGAGAACGCCCCCGCCCCGCGCGGGGGCGTTTTTTTCACGGTGACGCCGAGACTGTTGCACGGGCACGGAGCGGAAGAGCCGTTGCCGTCCGCGCCCGAACGACGCCCGCGAGATGACCTGATTCGCGTTCCGGAGGCCGCCGGAGAGCCGTCCCGGACCCCCGCGCGGCCCCCGTCGGCGGCCGCAACAATCTCGGCTTCACCATGCAACAATCTCGGCTTCACCGTGTGACGATTTCGTCGGGGCGATGACGAGGGCGGCGCCCGGGCGGCACGGTCGGCGCCGCTTGCGGGAAGCGCGTTGTTCGTCGTCGTCCGGGGAAAACCACAGCCCGAGAGTTCGCTGGACGCCCCGTTCCCTCCGCTGTACAGTCCGGCAGGTGCGTGGGCGATCCGTCCGTTCGCCCGCGAAACGCGACACGACGTCGCCTCCGGCGGCCGCGAGCACGGCTTTTGCAAGCCGCCGCAGGCGGAGGGGTGCAATGACGGACCATCCATCGCTCGAAACGCTGCGCCGCGCCCGCGACGCCCACAAGGCGGGACGCGGCCGCGAGGCGCTCGCCTTGGCCGAGGCCGCGCACCGCATGGCCACCGAAATGCCCGGCGCGCCCCCGCAGGCGGCGGCCGCCGAAGGGCTCTACGGCTACCTCCTGGGCACGGTCGGCGGGCGGATGGAAAGCGGCCTCGCCTTCTGCCGCCACGCCGTCGACAACTGCTTCTGGGAGCCGTCGGTCTACGAGACGTTGGCCCGGCTGGAGCTGGCCGCGGGAAACCGGCGCGAAGCGATCGCCGTCCTCGACCGCGGTCTGGCGATGGCGGGGGGCGCCCGCGAACTGCGCGATCTCCGCGCGTCGCTCGGCCGCCGTCGGGCCCCCGCGATTCCGTTCCTGGACCGCAGCCATCCGTTCAACCGCTGGATCGGGATCCTTCGCGCGAGAAGCGCGGCCGCGCCGGCCGTCCAGGCCGTTCCCGCCGCCTCCTCCGCGCGCGGCTCGCGCGGGCGCATCCTCGGCGTTCCCGACTATCACCGGTGACCGCCCGGTCCTCGCGGAAGATCGTCCTGCGGCGCGTCGCGATCGCCTCCGCCGCCTTCGTCGCGTTCCAAGTCGCCTTCGCGGCCCTGACCGCGCACGTTGCGCCGGAGGGGCTCCGCTGGTGCCCCGTGGCGGGCGTCGCGTTCTTCTTCGCGCTGCTGCTCGGGACCACGGCGATTCCCGCGTTCGCCGCGGCGACGGCCATCGTCTTCGCGACGGGAGCGGCCGCGCTGCAGGGAGGCGGGGCGGCGCTGGAGTTCGCGTTCTTCGTCGCCGGCGCCTGCGTCGTCCGCGCGGCGATCGGCCGCCCGCCGCGGATCGACGTGCCGCGGGACGCGCTCGTCCTCGCCGGCGCGACGTTGGGAGTCGCCGCGTTCGACGCCCTGACGGCGCACGCGCTGCTGGTCCCGGAAGGCGGCTGGAGCGCGGCCGCCGGCGCGGCGTTGGCGCAGGCGACGTCGACGCTCGCCCTCGGCGCCCCGCTCCTGATTCTCGCCGGCCCCACGGTCGGCGCATGGCTGCACGGAGCGCTGCCCCAGCAGCGGACGCGCGCCGAGCGGCGGGGCGCGCCGCGCGATCCGCGCGCCTTCGGCGCCGCGGCGGCGCTCGCGCTGACCACCGTCGCCGCGGGCGCCTCGGTGCTTTGCCTCTCCGAGCGGACCGCCGGCTACGGCGCCTACCTGCTGCTCGTCCCGCTCGTCTGGGGCTCGGTCCGCTTCGGCCTGCGCGGCTTCGCCTGGGTGGCGCTGGCCGCCGACGCGGTGTCGCTCACGCACGTCGCCGGCGCGCCGGTCCAGTTCCATCTCTTCGTCATGGTCCTCTGCGGCCTGCTCGTCGCCGCGGCCGCCGAGGGGCACCGGCGGCTGCTGCGGAGCCTGCGCCACGCCGCCGAAGGGCGTCAGGCGCTGCTCGACGCGCTCCCGGACATGATGTTCCGCGAGTCGGCCGGCGGCGTGTTCCTCGAGTTCCACGGCGCCTCCGACTCCCCGCTCATCGCCAAGCCGGCGTCGTTCGTCGGCCGGCGCGCCGCCGAGATCCTGCCGCCGCCGCTCGCCGCGCTCGACGAGCGCATGCGGCGGCGGGCGCTGGAGACGCGGGCGCTCCAGCAGTACGAGTACTCGCTGCCGCTCGGCGGCGAGGAACTCTGGTTCGAGGCGCGGATCGTGCCGTGCGGCGACGAGGAGACGCTGGCCGTCGTCCGCGACGTGACCGAGCGGCGCCGCGCCGAGGAGGACCGGCGGCAGTTCGAGGCGCAGATCCGCCACGCGCAGAAGCTGGAGAGCCTCGGCGTCCTCGCCGGCGGCATCGCGCACGACTTCAACAACCTGCTCGCCGCGGTCCTCGGCAACATCGAGCTCGCCGCGCTCGACATCCCCGCAGGCTGCCCCGCCGCGGCGCGGGCCGCCGACGCCGGACAGGCCGCGCGACGCGCCGCCGACCTGACCCGCCAGCTCCTCGCCTATTCGGGCAAGGGGAAGATGGAGGTCGTCCCGGTCGATCTCTCCGCGGTCGCCCGCGAGATGGGGCGGCTGCTCGCCGTCTCGATCTCGAAGACGGCCCGCGTCGAGTACCTGCTCGCCGACGACCTGCCGCCGGTGACCGCCGATCCGTCGCAGATCAGGCAGGTCTTCATGAACCTGCTGACCAACGCCTCGGAGGCGCTCGGCGGGCGCGACGGACTGATCACCGTCCGCACCGGCGAGGCCGAGTGCGAGCCGGAGACGCTGCGGGCCGCCTACCGCGCGGACGACATGCCGCGCGGCCGCGCGGCGTTCATCGAAGTCGGCGACAACGGCTGCGGCATGGACGAGGAGACGAAGAGCCGGCTGTTCGATCCGTTCTTCAGCACGAAGTTCACCGGCCGCGGCCTGGGCATGGCGGCGGTGCTGGGGATCGTCCGCGGCCACCGCGGCGCGATCGACGTCGTCGCCGATCCCGGCCGGGGCTCGATCGTCCGCGTCTACTTCCCCGCCGCCGCGACCGCCGGGGGCGGCGCCGCCGACGAGGCGCGCGAGCCGGCCGGCGTCACGGCCGACTGAAGATCCCGAAGAGCGCGTAGGCCAGCGCGAGCGCGCCGAACGCCGCCGCGCCGAGCGCCGTGCGCCTCGTCCCCGGCCCCGCGTATCCGGCCCGGCGCGCGGCGAGGGCGCGGCGCGCGACCAAGGGGGCGAGCGCCAGCGCGTCGGCCAGGAGCGGCACGATCAGGAACCACGACGGACGGCGCCACGTGTCCGCGGCGAGAACGGCGGCGAGCGCGTCGGGCGCCCCCGCGCCGGGCGCGCGCAGCGCGAGCGAGGCCGCGTCGAACGCCTGCGCCGCGACGAGCATCGCGGCCCCGGCGAGGGCCAGCCGCAGGCCGAGGCGCGCCGTCCGCGCGTCGTGCGCCGCGCCGTCGGCGGCGAGGGCGCGCCCGGTGAGCCGGCTGCGCACGGCGCCGTGGGCGGCGTAGACGACGAACCCGACGTTGAGCCACGCGGCGAAGCGGAGCCACGAGGTCGGCGGCAGATAGACGATCAGCGCGAGGCAGGAGAGCCCGCCGAGGATCGGCGCGGCGAGGCCGAACGGCGCGCGGAACGGGCGCGGGCGGTCCGGGTCGCGGCGGCGCATCACGATCACGCCGATCGACACCAGCAGGAACGCGAAGAGCGTGCCGATGTTCGTCAGGTCCACCATTTCGTCGATGCTGGCGAAGGCGGAGAAGACGGCGACGAACCCGCCGGTCACGATCGTCGCCCAGTGCGGCGTGCGGAAGCGCGGATGGACGCGCGAGAAGAGCTCCGGCAGCAGGCCGTCGCGCGACATCGCGTAGAAGATCCGCGGCTGGCCGAGCTGGAAGACGAGCAGCACCGCCGTGTGGGCGCAGACCGAGCCGAAGGCGACGATCGCCACCGCCCAGCCGAGGTGCGGCGCGGCGTGGGCCAGCGCCAGCGTGAGCGGCTCCGCCTGCTCGGTGGCGAGGGTGGCGCGGAGGTCGGGATAGGAGACGAGGCCGCAGAAGACGAGCGCCACGGCGACGTAGATCACGGTGCAGAGGGCGAGCGAGGCGATGATCCCGCGCGGCAGCGTCCGCTGCGGGTCCCGCGTCTCCTCGGCGACGGTCGAGACGGCGTCGAAGCCGATGAAGGCGAAGAAGACGATCGCCGCCCCGGCGCCGATCCCGCTCCAGCCGTTGGGGGCGAACGGCGTGAAGTTCGCCGGCTTCACGTAGCGCAGGCCGACGAGGCAGAAGAAGGCCAGCACGACCAGCTTCACCCCGACCATCGTCGCGTTGAAGCGGGCCGACTCGCGGATGCCCCAGACCAAAAGCGCCGTGATCGCGGCGACGATCAGCACGGCGAGCAGGTTGAAGACGATCGGCACGCCGAAGAGGTGCGGCGCCCGTTCGAGCGCGGTCAGCCCCGAGCCGTCCACGAGGCGCGCCGCGGTGCGGTAGTCCATCGCCAGCCACTCGGGAATGTCGAAGCCGAACCCCGAGAGGAGCGTGCGGGCGTAGTTGGCCCAGCTGATCGCCACCGCGACGTTCCCGACCGCGTACTCGATGATCAGGTCCCAGCCGATGATCCAGGCCGTCAGCTCGCCCAGCGTCGCGTAGGCGTAGGTGTAGGCCGAGCCGGAGACCGGGACCATCGCCGCGAACTCGGCGTAGCAGAGCGCGGTGAAGCCGCAGGCGACGGCGGTGAGGAAGAACGAGACGACGAGCGCCGGCCCCGCGCCGGGGCGCGACGCGTCCCCCGCCGCGGCGGTGCCGATCGTGGCGAAGATCCCCGCGCCGATGATCGCGCCGAGGCCGAGCAGGGTCAGCTGCACCGCGCCGAGCTCGCGCTTCAGGCCGCGCCCGCCGCGCCCCGCGTCGGCGAGGATCGCCTCCAGCGGCTTGACGCGGAACGCCCCCGAGCCCGGAGGCTTCATCGGCGTCCGCCTTCGGCCGGCCGGCGCAAGCTCAGAGCAGCCCGAACTGGCGCAGCCGCGCGCGCAGGTCCGGCTCCGACATCCCGAGCCGCGCCGCCGCGCGGGCGACGTCCCCTTCCGCCTCCTCGAGGTGCCGCCGCAGCCAGGTGGACTCGAAGCGGCGGAGCGTGGCGACGATCCCCTCCTCCTCGGTCTCCTCGCCGCCGGCGAAGTGCGCCGGCAGGTCGGCGAGCCGCGCCACCCGCCCCGGCGTCAGCAGCACGAGCCGCTCGAGGGTGCGCTGCAGCTCCCGCACGTTCCCCGGCCATTCGTAGCGCAGCAGCGCGAACATCGTCTCCGGCGCCAGCAGCATGTCCTCGCGCGCGTACTCGCGCGTCAGCTCGCCGAGGAACCGCTCGCACAGCTCGGGGATGTCGTCGCGCCGGTCGCGCAGCGTCGGCGTCTCCACGACGTGCGGGAAGACGTCGAGGAACGCCGCGCCGAGCGCCCCCTCCGCGGCGAGCTTCTCCGGCGCCGCCTGCAGCGCGACGATCAGCTGCGGCCCGCTGCGCACGCGCCGGCCGGTGGCCGGGCAGACGAAGGCCCCCGACCGCACGCCGTCCACCAGCAGCTCCTGCACGTCGGCCGGCAGCGCGTCGGCGTTCTCGAGGTAGAGCGCGCCTTCGTCGGCCAGCGCGATCCGCCCGCTCTCCTCGTCGTCCGCGGGATCGCCGAAGAGGGCCGCGAGCAGCCGCTCGCCGGGCAGCGCGGAGACCTGCACGTCGAGGAACGGGCCGTCCGGATGGAGGGAGTGGAGCGACAGCCAGCGCGCCGCGAGACGACGGCCGGTCCCCTTCTCGCCGTGGAGCAGCACCGGGCGGCCGTCCGCCGCGCCGGCCAGCTCGCGCCGCAGCCGCTCGACCCGCGCGCTCTTCCCGACGAACTCCGCCTCGCGCCGCAGCTCGGCGCTCAAGGCGCGGTTGCGCCGTTCGAGCCGTGCGTGGCGCAGCGCGTTGGCGGCGACGACGAGCACGCGGTCGAGCGAGACCGGCTTCTCGACGAAGTCGTACGCGCCGAGCTTCGTCGCCTTGACCGCCGTCTCGATCGTGCCGTGGCCTGAGATCATCACCACCGGCGCGGCGACGCCCCGTTCGCGCAGGTGCTTGAGCGCCTCGATGCCGTCGATCCCGGGGAGCCAGATGTCGAGGAAGATCGCGTCGGGCGCGCACTCCGCGGCCCGCTTGATCCCTTCCTCCGCCGACTCCGCGCCGACGACTTCGTATCCCTCGTCCTCGAGGATCTGCGCGAGGGCGCGGCGCACCGGCTCCTCGTCGTCCACCACCAAGATCCGGCCCCGCCGCTCCTGCCCGTCCATCGAACCCTCGCCTTCCTCAGGCGGCCGTCGCCGCGGGCAGCTCGATCACGACCCGCGCCCCGCCGCCGGGGTTGTCCTCGACCCGGATCCGTCCGCCGTGCTCGAGGACGACTTGCTCGACGATCGCCAGCCCCAGGCCCGTCCCGCCGGGGCGGCGCGTGAAGTCAGGTTGGAACATCCGCGCCCGGTCCTCGGGCGGCACGCCGGGGCCATTGTCCGCCACTTCCAGCGCCACGGCGCGCCCGCCGTGGGCCGCCGCGGTCCGCACGGTCACCGCGCCGTCCGCGCCGACCACCGCCACGGCGTTGTCGAGGAGGTTGATCAGGCAGCGGCGCAGCGCCTCGGGGTCGATCCGGTGCGGCGGAAGGTCGGCGGCGAGTTCGGCGGCGAAGCGCAGGTGGGCGTGCGAATTGCGGTAGAGCGCCAGCGCCTCGCCGACGACGTCGTTGATCGAGGCCGGCCGCGGCTTGATCTCCGGCAGCCGCGCGAAGCGCGAGAACTCGGAGACCAGCCGCTGGATGCTCTCCACCTCGCGCACGATCGTCGCCGTCCCTTCCTCGATCACCGGCAGGAAGTCGTCGGTCCCCTTGCGGTAGCGGCGGAGCATCCGCTCGGCGGAGAGGCGGATCGGCGTCAGCGGGTTCTTGATCTCGTGCGCCAGCCGCCGCGCGACCTCGCCCCACGCGGCGAGCCGCTCCGCGCGGCGCAGGCGGGTGAGGTCCTCGAGCACGACGAGCACCGCGTCGTCCCCCGCGCCGACCGCGAAGCGCGCGGCCGAGGCGACGAGCGTGACCTGCGCGCCGCGCACCGAGACCGTCGTCTCCCCCGCCGCGCGTTCGGCCTCGCCGGCGACGAGCGGCCGCAGCGCGCGGGCCAGCGGCTCGAGGCCGCCGCCGAGGAACTCGCCGAGCGGCGCGCCCGGCTCGACCGTCTCGAGGCCGAGGACGTCGAGCGCGGCGCGGTTGACCGCCGTCGCCCGCCCCGCGGCGTCGAGGCCGACGACGCCGACCGGGATCGACTCCAGCAGCGTGGCGATGTAGCGGCCGCGCTCCTCGAGGTCCACGCGCGCCCGTTCGAGTTCGCGCGCCATGCGGTTGAACGAGGCGGCGAGCCGGCCGACCTCGTCCCCCGTCCGCTCGGCGACGCGGTAGGAGAGTTCGCCGCGGGCCAGCGCCTCGGTGCCGCGGGCGAGGTCGAGGATCGGCTCGGTCACCTGCCGCGCGATCAGGAAGCCGGCCCAGACCGCGGCGAAGAGGACGAGGATCGTCAGGAGCGCGAAGAGGGTGAAGTAGAGCCGCTCGACGCTGCTCCGGCTGCCGCGGAAGCCGCGCCAGTCGGCGGCGGCGCTCTCGATCGCCTCGAAGCGGCGGGCGTCCTCCTCGCCGACGTAGAGCGCGGTCCAGGCGAGGCCGCCGCCCGCCGACGCGGGGAGCGGCTCGGCGGCGACGACCCGCTCGCCGAACGGCAGCCGGTCGCGCGCCGCGCGCCCCTGCCCGAGCTCCGCGACCTTCTCCGCGAGGCCTTCGGGCAGGCGCGTCAGCTCGCTCGGGCGGATCGCCTCCGCGCCGCCGGCCGGCGCCGACGCGACCGCGAGCGGCGCCCCGACGCGCGGCGCGTAGCCGACCGCGGCGAGGCCGTAGCGGCGCCGCGCCTCGTCGAGCGTCTTCGCCAGTTCGCCCCGCGCGGGGCTGTCGCCGCGGGCCAGCGGGCCGGCGGCGAGGTCGCGCGCGAGAGCCCGCGCGAGGCGCGCCGCCTGGTCCTCCTGCCCGCGCCGCGCCGCCTCGACGACCTGCGCCGCCTCGAGCACCGGCTCCGGCGGCGCGAGGTCGGAGAGGGAGCGGCGGACCATGCCGATCGCCGCGGCGAAGAGGATCACCGACGGGAGCAGCACGAGCAGCAGGAACGCGAACGTCACCCGCGCCTGCAGCCGCGAGCCGAGGAGCCCGCGCCGCCGTCCGGCGAGGACGCGGCCGAGGTTGCGCACGCCGACGAAGGCGAAGGCGAGCAGCAGGCCGACGATGGCGACGGTGAGCAGCGAGAGGAGCGTCTTGTCGGAGGCGAGGCGGGTGTCGCCGACCTTTCCCCGCTGCACCACGTAGTAGACGCCGACGGCGAGGACGAGCAGGACGACGCCCGCGACGAGCCCCACCCGGTCGAGACGCAGCCGGATCCGCTTCACGACGCCGTCACGCGCCCGGCGGCTTGGGCGAGGCGAGCGGGCCCGGGCCGCCTTCGAGATACCACGCCGAGCGGTCGGCGAGCAGCGCGTCCACCAGCCGGCCGTGCAGGTCGTGCCCGCTGCGCCAGGCGACGATCCGCCCCTCCAGCGAGCAGCCGAGCAGCGCGAGGTCGCCGACGAGGTCGAGCAGCTTGTGGCGCACGAACTCGTCCGGGAAGCGGAGCGGAATCCCCTCCACCCCCTCGTCGCCGACGAAGATCGCGTTGTCGAGCGAGCCCCCCTTGGCCAGCCCCATCGCCTGCAGCTTGTCCACGTCCCGCTTCATGCCGAACGTGCGCGCCGGGGCGAGCTTCTCGAGGAAGTCCTCGGCGCGGTCGAGGCGGACGGTCAGCTCCTGATAGCCGAGCGCCTCGTGCTCGAAGTCGATCGCCGCGGTGATCCGCAGGCCGGGACCGGGATGGATCTCCAGCCGCCGCCCTTCGTCGCCGACCGCGACGCGCTGTGCGACGACCATCACCGGCCGCGGCGGCGCCTGCTCCTCGAAGCCGGCCTCGAGCAGCGCCCGCGCGAACGGCAGCGCCGAGCCGTCGAGGATCGGCACCTCCGGCCCGGAGAGCCGCAGATAGGCGTTGTCCACGCCGAGGGCGTAGAGCGACGCGAGCAGGTGCTCCGGCGTGTCGATCGACGCCCCCTCGCGGCTCAGGCGGCTGGCGTGGACCATGCCGGACCGGTTCTGCTGCAAAGCCGGAACGAGGAAGTCGCCCAGGTCCTCGCGGACGAAGACCAGTCCCGTCCCCGCGGGCGCCGGCTCGACGATCAAGCGCGCCGGTTGGCCGCGGTGCAGGCCGACCCCGTCGAGGCGGGCGGGACGCCGCACGGTACGTTGCGCACGCATAAGCGGATTCTACACGCCGCACTCGTCATTGACCGTTGCGCCGGTCGGACACCAAAATGGAGGTGCCGCCCACGCCCGGCGGCCTGGAGGGGATTCGATGCCTCAGGGTCTGAACCCGAAGTTGATCGGGGAGGTCGCCGAGCGCGCCGCCCGCGATGTCCGCGCCGCGCTCGAAGCGGTCAGGCTCCCCGCGACCGCCGCCGAAACCCCGCAGGCGCTGACCGAGGCGCTGGCCGAGGTCCGCGGCGCCGTCTCGCAGCCGGCCGTGCTGCGGGCGCTGATGCGCGCCGTCGCGCGCTTCGGCGCGCGCGCCGCCGTGTTCGTGCCGCGCGGCGCCAAGCTCGAGGGGTGGGAGGGGGTCGGCTTCGAGGACGACCCGGCCGTCGCCGCCGGTCTGCGCGGCGTCGTCCTTTCGCGGGAACAGGCGTCGCTCGCCACGGTCTTCGAGGAGCGGCGCGCGGTCAACGCCGAGGTCGGCGGGCCGTTCCCGGTGCCCGAATTCGGCCAGACGATCCGCGGCGAGGCGCTGCTCGCGCCGCTGCTCGTGCAGGAAAAGGTCGCCGGCGTCGTCTACGCCGATCCGGCCGGCGGTCCGGTCGACTTCGACCGCACGGCGGCGCGGCTGATCGTCGACTACGCCGGGCTCGCCGTGGAGCGCTTGGTGCTGGCGCGCATGCTCCAGCCGTCCGCGCAGCCGTCGCCCGCGGCCCACGCCGCCCCGCAGCCGGTTCCCGCGGCCCACGCCGCGCCGCAGACGGCGCCCCGTCCGGCCGCCGCGCCGGAACCGGCCACGAACGCCACGGTGCGCCTCGCCGCGCCGACCGCGGGCGGCTTCCGCTTCGGCGGCCCCGCGCCGGCCGAGGAGCGAACCGCCCCGGAGCCGCGCCCGGCCGTCCGCCCCGTCGCGCCGCCGGTCGAGCCGGAACGGCCGCACGCCGCGCCGCGTCCGGCGCCGGAAGAAGAACGGCCGCAGTACGCGCCCCGCCCCGTCGCGCCGATCGAGCCGCCGCCGGTCGCCCCGCGCCCGGCCGCCATTCCCGTCTCCCCGGCCGAGCCCGCGCCGGTCGTGCACCACGCGGCCGCGCCGATCGAGCCGCCGCCCATCGCCCCGCGCCCGATCGCCCCGGTCGAGGCCCCCGTCGCCGCTCCCCGCCCCGCCGGCTCGCCGGCCCGCGCCGGCGACGCGGCGTCGATCCTCGCCGCGCTCAACGACAACGCCGCCGACCCCGAGGCCGAGGCCGCCGACGCGCGCCGCTACGCCCGCCTGCTGATGGACGAGATCATGCTCTACCACGGCGCGGCGGTGGAGGAAGGACGCGCCGCGCGCGACATCCGCGACCGTCTGGCCGACGAGATCAACCAAGCCCGCCAGATGTACGAGCGGCGCGTGGACGCGCGCGTCCGCGGCGCGGGCGACTACTTCGAGGAGGCGCTGGTCCAGATCATCGCCGGCGGCGACGCCGGCGCCCTCGGTCCGGCGTAGCGCCCTTGGATTCCCGGCGTTCCGCGAACGCGTCCGCCGCGCCCCGCGCGGGCGGCGGACGCGAAGCCTCTCCTTCGGCCGACGCGCCCGCCGCCCCGGCGGGCGCGTCGCGCGTTCCCCGTCCTTCGGGCCGCGCCGCCGCGGCCGGCGACGCGGCGCTGCTCGTCTGCGCGGTCTTGTGGGGCACGACCTTCCCGCTGACCAAGCTGGCGATGGCCCACTCGACGCCGCTCGCCTTCACCGCGTTCCGCTTCTGCCTCGCCACCGTCGCCCTCGTGCCGCTCGCCCTCCGCGGGCCGGGCCTCGCGGGGCTCTGGCGCGCGCGCTGGTGGGGCTGCGGCGTCGGGCTGCTCGTCGCGGCGGGGTTCTGGCTGCAGACCTACGGCC
This sequence comes from bacterium, assembly GCA_021372775.1. Lineage (NCBI taxonomy): Bacteria > bacterium. The sequence continues at coordinate 27,855 of JAJFTU010000158.1, forward strand.
TGACGCGGATCTCGTCGCCCCGCTCGGCGTTCCTCACCGCGTTCTACGTGTTCTTCACGCTCGGCCTGGAGTGGCTGGTCTTCCGCCGCCCGCCGGGATGGTGGGTCGCGGCGGGGGCGGCGCTCGCCTTCGTCGGGGTCGCCGTGATGACCGGCGCCGGGGCGGGCGACCCGATCAACTCCGGGGACGTCGCCACGCTGGTCTGCGCCCTCACCTTCGCCGGGCAGATGGTCCTGCTCTCCGGGGCGCTCAAGCGGCACGACCCGGGGAAGATCCTCTTCCTCGAGATCGGCTCGTGCGCCGTCCTGTCGATCGTCGCCGCGCCGCTTTTCGAGACGCCGCGGCTCGACTGGAGCGCGCCGTTGGTCGCCACGGCGCTCTACCTCGCGCTGATCGCGACCGCCCTCGTGCTCGGGCTGCAGAACTTCGGCCAGAAGCGGACGACCGCCTCGCGCGCCGGCGTGCTCTTCTCGTCCGAGCCGGTCTGGACGACCGTCTTCGCCGCGGCGTTCTTCGGGGAGGTCGTCACGGGGCGCACGCTCGTCGGCGGGGCCTTGGTCCTCGGCGGCCTGCTCGTCACGACGCTCGCGCCGCGTCCCGCGCCGCACGCCTGACGCCGCGTCGCGCGTCCCGCGGCCGGCGGCGCGCGATCCGCGGTCGCCGGCGGCGCGTCGCGCCAAGCGCCGCCGCTCAGTCGAGATCGACCTCGCCGCGGTAGACGAAGCGGGCCTCGCCGGAAAGACGCGCCGGCCCGCCGCCCCCCTCCAGCGAGACGCGCAGCGGCGTCTCCGCCGGCGGCATCAGGACGACGTCCGCGGCCGCGTCGGGCGCCGGCGCGAGGGTCAGCGCCGCGGCGAGCGCGCCGCTGCCGCAGGCCAGCGTCTCCCCCACGCCGCGCTCGAACGTCCGCACGTGCAGCGTCCCCCGCTCCTCGCGCAGCAGCGTCACGTTCACCTGGCCGCGCAGGTCGGGGCGGGCGTCGAAGAGGGCCGCGGCGAGGCGCGGGAGCTCCCAGCCGCCCTCCGGCTCGCGCAGGACGACGTGTTCGACGCCGGCGCTGATCCGCGGCCCGGCGAGTTCCGCCTCCGCGAACGGAAAGGCCACGCGCGGCTCGACGACGAACGGCCGCGGCGCCTCGATCTCGACGTCGTCGGCGACGCGCAGCGCTCGGACGACGAGCCCGGGGAAGACGATCGTCAGCGGCAGGACGTCGGCGCCGAGCAGCTTCCCGATCCGCGCGACGCAGCGCGAGCCGTTGCCGCAGAAGCCGGCCGGCGAGCCGTCGGCGTTGACGAAGTCGACCTCGACGCGGTCCCGCTCGAGGCGGCGCACGGCGATCAGCCCGTCCGCCCCGACCGACACGCGCCGCGGGCAGAGCCGCCGCGCCAGATCCTCCGGCGACGCCGGCAGCCCGCCGCGGGCGTCGAGGACGACGAAGTCGTTCCCCGCCCCGGCCATTTTCCAAAAGCGCAGCGTCGTGCCGGCCATCCCCTACTCCTTCGCCGTCCCGGGCGTCACGGCCGCGGCGCGACCCAATCGGTCGGGCCGGCGGGAGCGGCGCGGTTCCCCGCCTTGTCCACCGCGACGACGCGGTAGCGGCGGCGTCCCGCGTCGGCGTCGGCGTCGACGAAGAAGCTCTCCGGCGTCTCGACCGCGCCGACCTCGACCCACGCGTCCTTTCCTTCGAGCTGGCGCTCGACGATCGCCTTCGCCTCGTCGGCCGAGCCGCCGGGGTACCAGAAGACCCGCACGCGCCGCGTCTCGGGCGCCGCGTCCACCTGCTGCGGCGGACGGGGCGGGAAGACGTCCCGGTAGGCGAGCGACGCCGCCGCGCCCAACTCCGACTCGACCGGCGGCTCCTGCTTCTCCTCCGCCCCGTAGGTCGCCGCGTAGCGCAGGTCGTCGCCGTAGCGCGCCTCGTCGTCGAACAGCTCCTTCGCGCCGGCCGCCGCCGTGCGCCACGGCCGCCAAGAGAACGGCTCGGCGCCGCGGGCGCGGTAGATCCGCACCGCCTTGGCCCGCGCGTCCTCCGGCGCCGTCCAGCGCAGCCGCACCCCCGTTTCCTCGGGCGACGCCGCGAGCGCGGGGACGCCGCGCAGGCCGGGACGCAGCGGCGCGAACGGGATCCGCGGCGAGGCGAAGGAGCGCGAGCGCTTGTCGCCGAGCGCCGCGGCGAGCACGAACGTCGCCGGCGGCAGCTTGTCCAGCGGCAACGCGTCGATCCGCTCGACGTCGCGCGTCCGCGCGCCGTCCTCGAACGGCGCGAGCGGCACGCGCATCGCGCCGCGCTCGAACTCGGTCTCGCGCGCCGGGCCGTCCCAGCCCGACGTGTCGCCGCCGCGCACGGCGAGGACGAGCGCGACCGGGCGCGCCGGCGCGCGCAGCGGCGCCCCTTCCAGCGTGCGCAGCGGGTAGCGCGCGGAGACCTCGATCCTGTCGCCGCGCTGGCGCCATTCGGCGTCGCGCGGCGCGGCGGGGATCCGCGGCAGCGGCGGCGACGGGCTGCCGCGGTGGCCGCAGGCGCCGGTCAGGGTCAGGAACGAGCAGAGGGCGACGAAGAAGAGCGCGCGCTTCACAGGACGAACCTCGCGAGATCCTGGCGCTCGACGAGATCGCCCAGCGCCTTCTTGACGTCGTCGGCCTCGACGACAACCTTGCCGCGCACCGTGTCCGGCGCGCCGAAGAGCTGCGGCTCGAGCAGCCGCTCCAGCACCGTGGCCAGCCGCCGGGCGCCGATGTCCTCGGTCGCCTCGTTGACCGCCGCGGCGATCCGCGCGATCTCCTCGATCGCGCCCTTGGTGATTTCGAGCTCCACCCCGTCCACGTCGAGCAGCGCCTGGTACTGCCGCGGCAGCGAATTCTCGGTCTCGGCGAGGATCCGCACGAAGTCCGCGCGCGTCAGGCGGGAGAGCTCGACGCGGATCGGCAGCCGCCCCTGCAGCTCGGGCATCAGGTCGGACGGCTTGGCGACGTGGAAGGCGCCGGCGGCGATGAACAGGATGTGGTCGGTGCGCACCGGCCCCTGCTTCGTCTGCACGACCGTTCCCTCGACGATCGGCAGCAGGTCGCGCTGCACCCCCTGCCGCGAGACGTCGGGCCCCGCGCCGCCGCCGCCCCCGGCGACCTTGTCGATCTCGTCGATGAAGACGATTCCGCTCGCCTCGACCCGCTCGACGGCGGCGCGCGAGATGTCTTCCTTGTCGAGGCGCCGCTCTTCCTCTTCGCGCTGGAGCAGCTCGCGCGCCTCGGCGACCGTCGCCGAGCGCCGCCGCGTGCGCCGCCCGAAGCCGGGCATCATCTCGCCCAGCCGGACGTCGATCTCCTCGCTGCCCGGCCCGCCGGCGATCTTGAACGCCGGCGCGGCGTCCTCGTCGAGCTCGACCTCGATCCGCTTCTCCTCGAGCTTTCCGTCGCGCAGGTCGCGCCGCATCGCCTCGCGCGCCTCGACCCGCTCGCGCAGGTCGGCCGTCGAGGGCGCCGCGGAGCGCGGCCCGGCGAGCGCCTCGAGCAGCCGATCCTCGACCGCCCGCGCGGCCGCCGCGGCGACGTCCCGCCGCCGGGCCCGCCGCACCTGTTCCGCGGCCAGTTCCGCGAGGTCGCGGATCATCGACTCGCAGTCCCGCCCGACGTAGCCGACCTCGGTGTACTTCGTCGCCTCGACCTTGAGGAACGGGCAGCCGGTCAGCCGCGCGACGCGCCGCGCGATCTCGGTCTTGCCGACGCCGGTCGGGCCGATCATCAGGATGTTCTTGGGCAGGATCTCCTCGGCCATGCGCGGCGGGAGCTGGCGGCGCCGCCAGCGGTTGCGCAGCGCGACGGCCACGGCCCGCTTGGCCGCGTCCTGCCCGACGATGAAGCGGTCGAGCTCGGCGACGACGCGCGCCGGCGTCAGGTCGTCGATCGGCCGCTCCGGCTCCTCGAGGTCCAGCCCCGGCGTCCGCTTCGGTCCCGGCATGTAGAAGACCATCGCCCCGCTCTCCGCGCCGCCGTCACTCCGGCAGCGTCTCGCAGACCACGCGGCCGTTGGTGTAGATGTCGATCTCGCCGGCGATCTTGAGCGCCTCGACGGCGATCGTCGCCGCGTCGAGTTCCGTGTGCCGGGCGAGGGCGCGCGCCGCGGCGAGGGCCGCCGAACCGCCGCTGCCGATCGCCAGCAGGTCGTCGTCCGGCTCGATCAGGTCCCCCGTGCCGGAGATCAGCAGCAGCCGCTCGGCGTCGGCGACGACGAGCAGCGCCTCGAGCCGCCGCAGCGCGCGGTCCGTGCGCCACTCGCGGGCCAGCTCGACCGCGGCCCGCTCGAGCCGGCCCGAAAACTCGTCGAGCTTCTCCTCGAAGCGGGTCAGAAGGGCGAAGGCGTCCGCGGCGCCCCCGGCGAAGCCGGCGATCACGCGCCCCCCGGCGAGGCGGCGGACCTTGCGCGCCCCGGCCTTGACGATCGACTTGTCGAGGGTGACCTGGCCGTCGGCCGCCACGGCCGTGCGGCCGCCGCGGCGCACCGCCAGCACCGTCGTCCCGTGGAACCGCTCCATCGTCGCCTCCGGCCGGACCGTTCGAGGCCCCCGACGAAAAGGGGCGCGCCGCGGCGCGCCCCTTCCGCAATGTCCGCGCGGACGGTCAGAAGGCCGCGACGGCCTGCTTCTCGTCCGGGTAGGAATCGAAGATCGCGATCAGCTTGGTCAGCGTGAAGAGGTCGGTGATCCGCTGGTTGAGGCCGCAGATCTTCAGGTCGCCGCCGGCCTCGCGCACGCGCTTGAGGCAGGCCACGACTTCGCCGATCCCCGCGCTGTCCATGAAGCGGACGTTGCTGAGGTCGAGGACGATCTTGGTGCAGCCGCTCTCGAGCTGCTTGTGGATCTGGTCGCGGAGGGCCAGGTCGCCCTCGCCCAGGCGGATGTCGCCCAGCGGGGCGATCGCGCAAACGTTGCCGGCCATCTTGACGTCGATTTTCATTGGTGCCTCCTCGAGAAGATCTAAGTGTATCGCGAAAGCGCCCGCCGGGATCAGCGTCCCGTCGCTCCATTCCCCGCGGGCGCGGCCGCTTCGGGGATGGCGGTCTTCAGTTCGGCGCCCTTCCGCGCCCAATCCGATCCGGGATGTTCCGCGGCGAGCCGGTCGAGCGCCTCCCGCGCCGCGGCGTGCTGGCCGAGCGCGAGGCGGACCTTGGCCAGTTCGTAGAGGGCCTGCGGCCGGCGGCGGGAGCCGGGGTACTTGTCGGTCAGCTCGGCGAACCGCCCCGCGGCCCCCTCGAGGTGCTTCTTCTCCAGGTAGAACCGGCCGACGATCCACTCGTGCTCGGACAGCCGGTCCTGCGCCCGCAGCAGCATCGACCGCGCCGCGCGGCCGAACGGGTCGTCCGCCGGGAGCTCGTCCACCATCGCCTGGAAGTGGTTGAGCGCCTTGAGCGAGAACTCCTGGTCGTTGTCCGGGCTGTCCGCCTGGTCCAGCAGGCAGACGCCGATCATGAAGCGGGCGTAGCGCGCCTTCGGGTGGAGCGGATAGAAGTTCAGGAACTGCTCGTAGCGGCTCTGCGCCTCGACGAGCGTGACCGAGCCGGTCTGGAAGTAGTAGGCGTCGGCCAGCGCGAGCTTGACCAGCGGGTCGAGGTCCTCGCTCACCGGCGCGTTCATGCCGACGTCGCCGAGCACCTTGATCGACTCCAGGAAGTGCCGCTTGTCGAGCATCTTCTGGCCCTGCTCGTAGAGCGATTCGTTCTGGAGGTCGACGATCTTCGCGCGGTGATGGCAGCCGCCGAGCGACGCGGCGAGCGCGGCGAGGGCGAGGGCGAGAAGGACGCGGCGTGCGTTGCGGATCACGGTGTCTCCCATTGGCGCAGGGCGGCGGCGAGCGGCGCGGGAATGCGGCGCGGCCGGCCGGAAGCCCGCTCCACGGCGGCGTGGATCGTGAAACCTTCGGCGAGCGTCTCGCCCGTGGCCGGGCGGACGACGCGATAATCGAACCGGACGCGCGGCCCCTCGATCAGGCCGATCGACGTCCGGACCTCCAGCTGTTCGTCGTAGCGGGCGGGGCTGCGGTAGCGGGCGTCGGCCTCGACGACGGGGAAGAGGAACCCCATCTCGTCCTCGACCGCCGCGTACGGCACGCCGGCGGAACGCATCAGTTCCGTCCGCCCCATCTCGAACCAGGCGAGGTAGTGCATGTGGTGCGCCACGCCCATCCGGTCGATTTCCGGATAGCGGACGCGGAACGGCACGACGCTCTCGGTCTTCGGCGCGTCGGCCATCAAGCGGCCTCCGCCGCCGCGCGCAGGGCGCGCGCCGCGGCGACCGGGTCGGCGGCGCCGCAGACCGCGGCCCCGGCGACGAGCGAGCCCGCGCCGGCGCGGACGAGCTCCGCGACGCTGCGGACGGAGACCCCGCCGTCCACCTGGATCAGCGGCGCGGCGCCCCGTTCCGCGCCGAGCGCGGCGACGCGGCGGATCTTGTCCAGCGAGCCGGGGATGAACGACTGGCCGCCGAAGCCGGGGTTGACCGACATCACGACGACGAAGTCGAGGTCGGCCACGATCTCGCGCAGCGACTCGACCGGCGTGGCCGGGTTGAGCGCGGCGCCGGCCTTCATCCCCGCCGCGCGGATCGCCTGGATCGTGCGGTGGAGGTGCGGGCAGGCCTCGACGTGGACGCTGAGGCGCGCGGCGCCGGCGTCGGCGAACGGCGCGATCCAGCGGTCGGCGTTCTCGATCATCAGGTGGCAGTCGAGCGGCAGGCGCGTCGCCTTCTTCAGCGCGGCGACAACCGGCGGGCCGATCGTCAGGTTGGGGACGAAGTGCCCGTCCATCACGTCCACGTGGACGACGTCCGCCCCGCCGGCCTCGATCGCGGCCAAGGCGTCGGCCAGCCGGGCGAAGTCGGCGGAGAGGATCGAGGGGGCGAGTTCGATGCGCACGGCGTCCTTCCTCACGGCGCGCCGACCGTGACGGTCAGGGCGTCCTCGGTTCCCACCGGCTTCCCCGCGGCCGGGTCCTGCGCCGAGACCGTTCCTTCGGTTCCGGCCCCCTGCGTCCGCACCCGCTTGAAGCCGGCGCGGGCCAGGACCTGCAGCACGTCGGCCGCCGGGCGGCCGACGAGGTTCGGCATCACGTAGACCCGCGGCGGCGCGCCGTCGCTGACGAGCAGCGCCACCTTGTCCCCCGGCGCGGCCTCCGCCCCCGCGGGCGGATCCTGGGCGAGGACGCGTCCCGGCGGCACGCCGGGGTCCGGCGCGTCCGCCTGGTCGCCGAGCGCGAACTGCGCCGCGGTGAGCGAGGCGTCGGCGCGCGAGGCGCTCGAGCCGACGAGGTCGGGGACCGTCGCGCGGCGCACGCCGAGGCTGACGACGAGCCGCACCGGCCGGCCGGGGCGCGTTTCGCTCCCCGCCGCCGGCGTCTGCTGGAGCACCCGCCCCTCCGGCGCCGAGGCGTCGAAGCGGCGGCCGGCGACTTCCGGGTTGAGTCCCGCGGCGCGCAGCGCCTGTTCCGCGGCCGCGGCGTCGAGGCCGACGACCGACGGGGCGCGGACGACGGGGCTGTGCCCCGCGGCGAAGCGCAAGGCGAGCCAGATCCCGCCGACGAACGTCAGCCCCAGCGTGGCCGCCAAAAGGGCCCCGCGCAGCACCGACGCCCAGCGCTCCGTCCTGGACCTCATCCTCGTCCGTCCCCTGCCTGAACCAACGCCGCGCGGCCCGTTCCGGTTCCCCCGATTCGATCTCGGGCGCCCGTTTCGCGGTCCGAAAGCGCCCGCCAGTCTATCAGCCGCCGGCCCCGCCCACGAACCGCCCCACGGCGGCGGCTGAGTTCCGGGTCACGGCGCGGTCTGTGCAGCGTCGAAGCTCGGCCCCACGAACCGCCCCACGGCGGCGGCGGAGTTCTAGGGGCGCCGAACGAGCCGCGCGGCGACGAACCCTTCGGTGTCTTCCTCGTCCGGCCGGGTCCGCAGCAGCGGCGGGTCGCCGGCGACGAGCCCGTCCGCGGCCTCGCCGAGCGTCTCTCGCGGATCCTCGGCCGCGAACTCGGGGTGCGCCGCGAGGAAGGCCCGCACGACATCCTCGCCTTCCTCCGGTTCGAGGCTGCAGACGGCGTAGACCAGCGCGCCCCCCGGACCGACGAGCGCCGCGGTCCGCTCGAGCATCGCCGCCTGCCGCGCCGCGCACTCCGCGACGTCCGACTCGGCCAAACGGTCCCGCTTCTCGGGTCGCTTCCGCAGCGTCCCCGTGCCGGTGCAGGGGGCGTCGAGCAGCGCGAGGCCGAAGACGCCGTCCCGCAGCGGCGGGCGCAGCGCGTCGGCCCGCGCGGCGGTCGCCCGCTCGCCGGGACGCGCGGTCCGCCGCAGCGAAGCCGCCAAGAGCCGCGCCCGCGTGCGGTGCAGTTCGAGCGCGGCGAGGCCGCCGCGCGCCAGCGGCGCCAGAAGCGCCGCCTTGCCCCCCGGCGCGGCGGCGACGTCGGCCACCGGGCGCTCGTCGCGCGGCGCGGCGAGCAGCGCCACCAGCGCCGCCCCTTCGTCGAGGAGCACGAACGAGCCGGCCGCGAACTCCTCGGTTTCCTGCGGCGCGCCCCCCTTCACGACGAGGCCGCCGGGATGCCGCGCCGCCGGCTCGGTCTCCACCCCCGCCGCGGCCAGCCGCTCGGCCAGCGCCGCGCGGTCGTCGAGCGCGACGAGGAACGGCCGCGCGGGTCGCAGCGCGGCCTCGACGAGCCGGCGCGCGCGCTCCTCGCCGTAGGTCCGCCGCCAGCGCTCGAGCAGCCACGCCGGCACGGTGGCCAGCGGATCGAGCGGCGGGCGGGCCGCGGCGATCCGCCGCAGCACGGCGTTGACGAGGGGCGCCGCCTCCGGCGACTCCCCCATCTTCAGCGCCTCGACCGTCTCCGAGACGGCGGCCGCGGCCGGCACGCCGAGCAGC
>JAJFTU010000159.1 GCA_021372775.1 bacterium
CGGCCGCCGGGGTTCGGTCGTCAGCGCGGGAGTTCGCGGTTGCAGAAGCGGCAGATCGTCGCCGCGGCCTTGATCGTCTCGGCGCAGAACGGGCAGGCGCGCGTCGCCTCCGCGGCGCCGCCGAGGCGGGCCTGCGCGGCCTCGACGAGCCGCTTCGCCTCGTAGGCGTCCCCCTTGCGCAGGCCGTGGACGGCGATCGGATCGGTCCCGCCGGCCGACTCGATCACGACGTCGGCGAAGAGCGGCCCCGCCGTCACGCGGATCGAGGAGACGCGCTGCAGGTGGATGCTCTCCTCGGCCGAGGAGAAGAACCCGCGCGTCCGCTTGACGACGAACGTGTCGTTCACCTCGAGGCGGGTCGGGAAGAGGCTGTTGCCGCTCGTCCAGCGGCTGGCGGCGAAGATCGGCATGGGCGTCGCGCTCCTTGGACCCGAAGCATACCGCGCGGCCGCGGCCCCGCGCTCCGCGGACCGCGCGGGGACGGCGCCTTACCGCGGCAGAAGGCCGAGGGTGCGCAGCGCGTCGATCGCGACGCCGCGCGCGACCGGTCCTTTCGCCTCCGCGCCCTCGATTTCGACGGCGAAGACGAACTCCCCCTTGGGCGAGGCGAGATGGCCCACGAACCAGCCGAGGGCCGGCTTCCCCGCGGAGGGGCCGCTGCCGGTCTTGCCGGAGAACGAGCCGCCCGTCTTGCCGGCGAGCTCGCCGACCGCGACGTCCGGCTGGACGATGATCTTCTTCACGACCGCGACCGACGACGGCTTGAACGCCGTCTTCCCGCGGTAGAGCTTGGCGATGAACGCGACCTGCTCGTCGGGCGAGATGTGCAGCGAGCTCTCCAGCCAGAAGCGGTCGATCCCGCCTGAGATGTCGCTGTCGCCGTACGGCTCGCGCCCCAGCGCGGCCTTCATCCGCTCCGGGCCGATCTCGCGCGCCATCCTCTGGAACCACCAGACGGAGGAGACGCGGATCGCCTCGGCGAGCGTCAGGTCGCGGTTCCACGACTCGATCGGGCGCCGCACGCCGTCCCAGCGGTAGGTCGTCCCTTCGTTCTCGACCACCCCCGCGTCGAGGCCGACGAGGGCGTTGTAGATCTTGAAGGTCGAGCAGGGGGACTGGCGGACGGCGCACCGCTTGGCGTCGGTGCGGACGATCTCGTCGGTCGCGAGGTTCATCACCTCGATGCAGCCGTCCTGCTTGCCGAGCGCCTGCCGGAGCTTCGCCGCCGCGTCGGCGCCGAACGTCTTCGCGGGCCCGGCCGCGGGCGTCGCGGCGGGCGTCGCCGCGGCCGCTTGGGCGAGCGCCGCCGGCGCGGCGCAGGCGAGAAGGACGAGGATCGAAACGAACGTCGCGGCGCGGCGCATCGGCGGCTCCTTCGGGGACGTGAGAACGTTCGGCCCCGCGCGCACAATGATGCCGAAAGGACACCGCATGCGCCGCCTGCCCGCCGTCGCCGCGTCGATTCTTTCCGCTCTTTCCTTCGCCCTCGCCGCCGCTCCCGCCGCGGCGCCCCCGGCGCCGGTCCGCGACAAGACGCGCCCGGCCGCCGGCGTCCCCGCGACCCCGGCCGAAGCCGCGGCGTACGAGGCGACGCCGTCCTACGACGAGACGCTGGCCTTCGTCCGCCGCCTCGCCGCGGTCGATCCGTCGATCAAGCTCGGCTTCTACGGCGTCTCGGGGCAGGGGCGGCCGATGCCGTACGTCGTGGTCTCCAAGGAGCGGGCCTTCGAACCCGCCGCGGCCGCGCGCCTCGGCAAGCCGGTCGCGCTGATCGTCTCCGGGATCCACTCCGGCGAGATCGACGGCAAGGACGCGATGCTGGCGATCGCGCGCGACTGGGCCTACGGCAAGGACCGCGTCCTGCTCGACGGCGCGACCGTCGTCTGGATTCCGATCTTCAACGTGGACGGGCACGAGAACTCCTCCCCCTACAACCGCCCGAACCAGGACGGACCGAAGCGCGGGATGGGGTTCAGGACCAACGCCGCCGGGCTCGACCTCAACCGCGACCACATGAAGCTGGCCAGCCCCGAGATGCGGGCGCTGGTCAAGCTCGTCGCGGCGTGGCGTCCGCAGATCCACGTGGACAACCACGTCACCGACGGCTGCGAGTTCGCCTGGACGCTGACCTACGGCGTCGCCGAGGCGCCGGTCGCGCCGGCGCCGATCGACGCCTGGCTCAAGGCGCACCTGCCGGCGGCCCTCGACGAAGTGCACCGCGCCGGCTACCAGACGGGGCCGTACGTCGAGCTGGTGGACGGCAACGATCCGTCGAAGGGGTTCGGCTCCGGCCCTTCCGAGCCGCGCTTTTCGACCGCCTACTTCACCCTGCGGAACGCCGTCTCGATCCTCGTCGAGAACCACTCCTACAAGCCGTACAAGGACCGCGTGCTGGCCAACGAGGCGTTCCTGCGCGGCCTGCTGCGCGAGATCGGCCGCGATCCTCAGGCGCTCGTCGCCGCGTCCGCCGCGGCTGCGCGGCAAGAGGTCGCGCTCGGGCGGCCGGACGCGCCGCCCTCGACGATCGCGCTGCGGTACGAGAGCGATCCGAAGCCGGACACGATCCGCTTCGACGTCTACCGCCGCTCGCTCGGGACGTCGGTCGTCACCGGCAAGCCGATCATCGCCTACGAGCGCGGCGTCGAGGATCCGATCGACGTGCCGTGGTTCCACCGCCTCCACGTTTCCGTCGCCGTGCCGCGGCCTCGCGGCTACGTCGTGCGCCCCGGCTGGCCGCAGATCGAGGAGCGGCTGCGCGCCCACGGACTCGTCGTGCGGCGGCTCGCCGCGCCGGCGGAGGTCGAGGCGGAGACGCTGCGCGTGGACGACCTGCAGCTCGAGGGGCGCAGCTATCAGGGGCTCGTCGGCGCCCGCGGCAAGATCTCGCGCCGCGCCGCGCGGGTCGTCGTTCCGGCGGGAAGCCTCTTCGTGCCGGCCGACCAGCCGGACTTCGCCGTCGCGGCGAATTTGCTCGAACCGGAATCGCCCGACTCGCTCTTCGCGTGGGGCCTGCTCGACTCGGTCGCCGAGCGGAAGGAGTACATCGACCCGCGCGTGCTCGAGGCGTGGGTCCGCGAGGCGCTCAAGGACCCGAAGACGGCCGAGGCCTGGAAGGCGGCGCTGGCCGAGCCGCGCTTCGCCGCCGACGAGCGGGCGCGCTTCCTCTGGTGGTACCAAAGGACGCCGTACTACGACCGCACGATCGGCGAGTTCCCCTACGTTCGTCTGACCGCAATTCCTCCGTCGTGGAAGCTCGATCCGGCGCCGCGCGGCGCCCGCTGACTTCCGCCGTCCGGCGGCGATAGAATGGCCGCTCCCGGCCCGGATCGATCCTGAACGTCGGCGCTCCGCGCGCCGCATCGGCGCGCGCGTCCGCGGGCGGTCCCGGCCCTTCGGCCCTCCGGCGCGGCCCGGTCGCCCCGGTCGGCGAGGAGACGCGCCATGTCGTTCGAGTTCGGACCCCGTCGGGGCGTCTACGTCGACATCGCGGAAGAGACGGTCGCGCCGACCCTCTCCGCCGCCGAGCTCGCGGCGTTCGAATCGTTCGACCTCGTCTACCGCTCGCTTTGCGCGCTGATGTTCAACTACGTCCCGACGTCGGGGCACCCCGGCGGCTCGATCTCCTCCGGACACTTCGTCGCCGGCCTGATGTTCGACGGGCTCGACTACGACGTCTCGCGTCCCGACCGCGACGACGCCGACGTCCTCTCCTACGCCGCGGGACACAAGGCGCTCGGCCTCTACGCGCTGTGGGCCCTGCGCGACGAGCTGCTGCGGATCGCGGCGCCGGAGCTGCTGCCGGCCGACGAGCGGCAGCGGCTGCGCCTCGAGGACCTGCTCGGCTTCCGCCGCAACCCGGCGGCGAAGACGCCGCTCCTCGCCAAGTTCCGCTGCAAGGCGCTCGACGGCCATCCGACGCCGGCGACGCCGTTCGTCAAGCTCTCCACCGGCGCGTCGGGGGTCGGCCTCGCCTCTTCGCTCGGCCTCGCCCTCGGCGCGCGCGACTTCTACGGCGCCGACGCGCCGCGCGTGGCGATCGTCGAAGGCGAAGGGGGGCTGACGCCGGGCCGCGTCGCCGAGGCGCTCGCCGCGGCGGGGACCGCGGGGCTCGACAACGCCTTCGTGCACCTCGACTGGAACCAGGCCTCGATCGACTCCAACCGCGTCTGCCGCGACGGCGACCAGCCGGGCGACTACGTGCAGTGGGATCCGCGCGAGCTGTTCCACCTCCACGACTGGAACGTCGTCTACGTCGCCGACGGCCTCGACTTCGCGCGGGTGATCGCCGCGCAGCGGCGCGCGGCGGCGATCGCGAACGGCCAGCCGACCGCCGTCGTCTACCGCACCGTGAAGGGGTGGCGCTACGGCATCGAAGGCCGCGCCTCGCACGGCGCGGGGCACAAGCTCTGTTCCGAAGGTTTCTACAAGGCGCTCGAGCCGCTGACCGGCGGCGCGCCGGTCCTGCCGACGTGCGAGGCGAACAACCATCGCTGCGCCGGCGCCGACGGCGCGGCGACGATGGAGGAGTGCTTCTGGGAGGCGCTGCAGGTCGTGCGCCGCGCGCTCGAGGAACGGCGGGAGATGGTGGACGCGCTGGCCCCGCGGCTCGCCGCGGCGAAGGGGCGCCTCGACCGGCGCGCGCGGAAGCCGCGCGACGGCGCGCCGCGCGTGCAGGCGGTCTACGAGTTGGCGGCGCAGGCCGCCGAGGCGCCGCCGGCCGCGCTCGCGCTCGAGCCGGGAACGACGACGACGCTGCGCGGCGAACTCGGCCGCGCGCTCAACCACTACAACAAGGTCTCGCACGGCGCGCTCTTCGCCGCCGCGGCCGACCTGCTCGGCTCGACGAGCGTGAACGCCGTCGGCGACGGGTTCCCCGCGGGATACTGGCACGCGGCGGCGAATCCCGGCGCGCGGCTGCTCTCGCTCGGCGGAATCTGCGAAGACGCGATGTGCGGGATCCTCGCCGGCGTCTCGACGTTCGGGCGGCAGATCGGCGTCGGCTCGTCGTACGGCGCGTTCATCGCCGCGCTCGGGCACGTCGCGGCGCGGCTCCACGCGATCGGCGCCCAGGCGCGGCGCGCGGCGGCGCACGAGCCGTACAAGCCGTTCGTGCTCGTCTGCGCGCACGCCGGCCTCAAGACGGGCGAGGACGGCCCGACGCACGCCGACCCGCAGGCGCTGCAACTCCTCGAAGGGAACTTCCCGCCGGGAACGGCGATCACGCTGACGCCGTGGGAGCCGCAGGAGATCTGGCCGCTGCTCGGCGCGGCTTTCGCGCTGCGGCCGGCGGTGATCGCGCCGTTCGTGACCCGTCCGAACGAGAAGGTGCTCGACCGCGAGGCGCTCGGCCTCGCGCCGGCGGTCGCCGCCGCGCACGGACTCTACAAGCTGCGGGCGGCCGCGGGGGCGAAGCCGGACGTCACGGTCGTGCTGCAGGAGAGCGGCGTGACGTACGCCTTCGTGCAGGAGGCGCTGCCGTCGTTGCTCGCGGCGGGGGTGGACGTCGAGGTCTTCTACGTCGCGAGCGCGGAGCTGTTCGACGCGCTGCCGGCGGAGGAGCGGGCGCGGATCTACCCCGAGGAGACGGCGCGCCGCGCGATGGGGATCACCGGCTTCACGCTGCCGACGATGCACCGCTGGATCCGCTCCGAGCGCGGCCTCGCGCGGACGCTGCATCCGTTCCGGAAGGGCCACTTTCTCGGCAGCGGCCAGGCGGAGATGGTGTTGCTCGAGGCGGGCCTCGACGGCGCCTCGCAGGCCGCCGCGGTGCGCGCGTTTCTCGGGTGACGGTGTCACGAACGTCAAGGCCCGCGCGTGATCGAGGGACGGCGCGTCGTGCGGAGGGGCCGGGCTCGGACCCGACCGGGCACCGGGTCCGCGCCCGGCCCCTCCGCCCGACGTGCCTCGCGCGTTGAGTCGGCGGGCGTGCAATTGCGCGCGGAGGAGAGTCCTAGAGGGCCCGTTCCTCTCGCACGTCAATGCCGCGCGTGCTCGGTTGGTCGTGTGTCGGACGTCAATTCCCGCGCGCATTCGATCGGCCGCGCGCCGGGCGCCAATTCCCGCGCGTGTTCGATCGGCCGCGCGCCGGGGGTCAATTCCCGCGCGTGTTCGGG
>JAJFTU010000160.1 GCA_021372775.1 bacterium
GAATCGGGCGGCAGGCGCGGTGGAGGCGTTGCTGTTTCGACGAGATGATCGGCGCGCCGGCCGCCCGTACCGGCATCGGTTGAGGCAAGGGGGCGCGGTGATCGGATCGGGCGGCAGGCGCGCTGGAGGCGCCGTTGTTCCGACGAGGTGATCGGCGCGCCAGCCGCCCGTACCGGCATCGGTTGAGGCAAGGGGGCGCGGTGATCGAATCGGGCGGCAGGCGCGGTGGAGGCGCCGTTGTTTCGACGAGATGATCGGCGCGCCCGCCGCACCGGCGATTCGTGAACGGCGTAATTTTCGGGGCGGCCGCGGCGCGGGCGTCGCGCCGCGAAGGAGTGTCCGTGAGGTTCGAAGCGCGCGGCCGCGCCGGCTTGGGTCTCTCGACGGAGGCGCGCGGTACGTGAGCGCGCTCGGCTGGGACGATCCGCGCGCCCTCGCGCGCCGCGCCGCGTTCGCCTCGGCGGCGCGGGGCGCCGCGCGCACGATCCTCTCCGATCTCGACGGGACGCTCGCGCCTTTCGCGCCGACCCCCTCCGCGGCGCGCGTCCCGAGCGGCACGCTGGCGGCGCTCGAAGCCCTCGCCGCGGCCGGGTGGACGGTCGCGATCGCCAGCGGCCGCGCGTGGGCCGAAGCGCGGGCGCTCGTGCCGCTCCCCGGCGTCCTCGTCTTCGGGTCGCACGGCGCCGAGGACGAGCGGGGGCGCCTCCTCGTTCCCGACGCCGCGGCGCTCGCCGCGCGTCTCGACGATCTCGCCGCGGCGGCGCGTCCGCTCGTCGCCCGCTTCGCCGGCGCGTGGATCGAGCGGAAGCCGGCGGGGCTGGCGATCCACGATCGGCTCGTCGCCGGGGACGCCCGCGCCGCGTGGGCGGAGGCGCGCGACGCGTGGGTCGCCGGGCGGGACCTTCGCGGAATCGCCCTCTGTCCCGGCGCCTGCGTGCTCGAACTACGCGCGGCGGGGTTCGACAAGGGCCTCGTGGCGCGGCGCTTCGCGGCGCGCTGGGCGGCGGAGACGAGCGACGAGAGCCTCGTGACGTTGGGCGACGACCGGACCGACGAGGACCTCTTCGCCGCGGTCGAGGGGCGCGGCCTGGCGGTGCGGGTCGGCGAAGCGGAGCGCCCCTCGCGCGCCGCGCGGCGGCTCCGCTCGCCGCGCGAGGTCGAGGAGTTCCTGACGGCGCTCGCCGCGGCCGCTCGGGCCGGAGAGGCGCCCCGCCGCGTCGGGTTCGGCGGCGCGGCGGGGGGCGGTTCCTCGTCGGAGCGCGTCTAGCGGCGGACGCGTTTCCCGAGGCGGTCGAGCTTCTCCTGAAGCGTGCGGGGAGCGGCCTTGGAGGCGGACGCGGTCAGCGTCGTCGGCGTCACGCCGATGAGGGTGTCGTCGGTCCCTTGGTCGAGGACCAGCGTCGAAGGGTCGCCGAACACGGTGCAGCGGCTGCTCGTCGGCTGGAGCCAGATCGCGGCGTGCGTCGCCTGCAGGCCGCGCAGGTCGTTGGCGAGGATCAGGTTCGAGACCGACCGCAGGACGTTGATCCCGTCGGTCGGCGCGCCGGAGATCCGATTCCCCGAAATCACGGCGCCGTCCATGCCGAACGCGAGCACGCCGCTCGTCCCCTCGCCGCCCTGGTGGCGGAGGACGTTGTTCCAGACCATCGCCTGCAGCGTCTTGAGCCCGTCGAGGCTGCCGTAGTCCACGAGATCGATTCCGTCGATCCAGTCGCCCGCGGCGTCGATCATGTTGTCGTGGAGGAAGACGAGCGCCTGCTTCCCGGAAATCGGAGTCATCGTGTAGACGTTGATCGCCGCGTAGCCCGGCGTCGCGGGGTTGACGATTCGGTTGAACGACACCTCGGCCGTAGAGTCGTAGAGGTCGATCAGCAGGCCCCCCGCCGATCCCTGCTCGAACGTGTTGGCGAACCACGGCGCGCCGCCGACGACGACGCGGGCGTTCGACAGCGTGGCGAACTCGTAGCCGTTGGCGGCGGCGGCGAAGCGGCAGTTGCGGATGCGGTGATTCGTCGCGACGACGGAGTCCCCGACCATGGGGCCGTTGTTCAGGTTCATGCCGGCGTTCTCGCCCGGGCCCCCTTGGAAGACGATCCGGTCGAACGCCGAACTGCCGGACTGCGGCCCTTCGAGGGCGATCAGCGCCTCGAGCCACGTGACGAACTCGCCGTACCACCACCCCGTCGTCGGTTGGAACGCGGTGACGCGCAGCGTCATGTCGGCGGCGGCGACGTCGCTGTTCCAGAACGAAATCAGCGCGGGATACGGTTCGGCGGCGCTGGGCGGATTGTCCCAGAACCGCTCGGCCTGGGTCACGGTCAGGCCGGGCAGCGCCTCGATGGTCGTGAGCTTCGCTCCGCGTCCCTGAATCGCGCCGTGAAAGCCGATCGCGAAGACCTGCCGCGTCTTGTAGATGCCCGGCCCGAACTGGACGACGCACCCCGGACCGGCGGCGACGCAGGCGTCGAGAGCGGCCTGGATCGCGGCGGTGTCGTCGACGCCGCTCGGCGCCGGGACGCGCACGACCCGGACGCCCGCGAGCGCCTCGACGGCGAGGAACGGCGCGAAGAGGAACAACGGCAGCGCGAGACAGAGACACATTGCGCGGACGGCGCGGCGCTTCATCGTCATGGCAGTCTCCTCCCCTTCCGGCTTCGACCGGAGCGTGCTGGATGCCCGAGACAGGGTGGATCGCCGGGGAGGCGGCAGGACGACCGGACGGCGGACGCCCCCTGCGTTGCGCGGGAACGCCCACTGATACAACGAAAGGGATACGGCGCAAGAGGGGATTCCCTCATGCGGCGGAGAAGCCGAACGACTATCGCCGCCGCGCGGGGAGCGCGGGGCGGAACGCCGTGCGCGGCGCCCGCGTCGTCGCGCGAAGCGGATGCGGCCCGCCGCGCGCTCCGTGAACGCGGCGAGGCCCGTCGTCGTCGGCTGCGTGAACGCGGCGAGCTCCGTCAGCGCGCGCTACGTGAACGCGGCGAGCCCCGTCAGCGCGCGCCCCACGATGAGCGTGTGGATGTCGTGCGTCCCTTCGTAGGTGTAGACGCTTTCGAGGTTCGTCATGTGCCGCATCACGGGATACTCGCCGACGATCCCGTTCGCGCCGAGGATCGTCCGCGCCTTGCGCGCGATCTCCAGCGCGGCCTGCACGTTGTTCATCTTCGCCAGCGAGATCTGCTCCGGCGCCGCGCGGCGCTCTTCCTTCAGCCGCCCGAGGCGCAGCGCGAGCAACTGCGCCTTGGCCAACTCCGCCGTCATGAAGACCAGCTTCTCCTGCTGCAGCTGGAAGCCGGCGATCGGGCGGCCGAACTGCACGCGCGTCTTCGCGTACTCCAGCGCGCACCGCAGGCAGGCCTCGGCCGCGCCGAGGACGCCCCACGCGATGCCGAAGCGCGCCTCGTCGAGGCACGAGAGCGCCGCGCGCAGCCCCGCGGCGCCGGGCAGCAGGCTCGGCTCCTCGTCCACGACGACGTCCTGCAGCGCGAGCTCCGCGGTGTTCGACGCGCGGAGGCTCCACTTGCCGTGCATCGCCGGCGCGGAGAAGCCGGGCGTTCCCTTCTCGACGAGGAAGCCGCGGATGCCGTCGGGCGCCTTGGCCCAGACGACGGCGACGTCGGCGAGCGAGCCGTTGGTGATCCACATCTTCGCCCCGTCGAGCCGCCACCGTCGGCCGGGCAGCGGCTCGGCGCGCGTGCGGATCCCCGCCGGGTCGCTGCCGAAGTCCGGCTCCGTCAGGCCGAAGCAGCCGATCGCCTCGCCCCGCGCGAGCCGCGGCAGCCAGCGCTCCTTCTGCGCGTCCGTGCCGAACTCGTGGATCGGGTGCATGACGAGCGAGCCCTGCACCGAGGCGAACGAGCGGACGCCGCTGTCGCCGCGCTCGAGTTCGTACATCAGCAGGCCGTAGCCGACGCTCGACAGCTCGGCGCCGCCGAACCGCTCCGGCAGCGTCGGGCCGAGGAAGCCCAGCTCGCCCATCATGCGCACGAGGTGGAGCGGGAACCGCTGCGCCTGCGCGTGCTCCTCGATGATCGGCAGCACTTCGGCGTCTACGAAGTCCCGCGCCGCGCGCCGCGCCTGGCGCTCCTCGTCGAAGAGGAGCGAGTCGAAGTCCATGAAGTCGGTCGGGCGAAGCGGGGCGGAGTGAAGGCCGGCCATCGCGCGCTCCTCGGCGGATCGGCGTCCGCGGAACCGTGGTCCCACGAAAGTACGATCGTCGGAGCGGCGGCGAGGAGGACTTCGGCCGCGCGCCGGTCAGTCGCCCGAGGCGGAGACCTCGAACAGCGAGCGGCCGCCGAGCGCGGCGCGCGCGGCCCAGGCGGCGAGGCCCGCCAAGGTCAGCGCGGCGAGGAGGGCGGGGAAGGCGAACATCCCGCGGTCGGGCGGCGCCACCGGCAGCGCCGCGGCGAGGCGGTAGGCGAAGAACGCGGCGGCCAACGAGACCATGCCGTAGTGCAGCAGCGCCCGGCCGAGGAGCAGCGCCATCGCCGCCCCGCCGAGCAGCGCGAACGGGCCGGCGTACTCCCAGAGCTGCAGGGCGAAGAGGCTCGTGCCGACGACGAAGAAGGCGACGATCGCCGCGCCGTCGCGGCGGACGAGGAGCTTGATCAGGAACAGCGCGAAGAACAGCATCAGCGCCGTTTCGGTCGCGTCGGTCGCGCCGCCGAGAACGGCGGCGACCGCGTGCAGCGGCCGGAGCGAGTCGAGATCGCGGACGTCGGGCATCGGCGACGGCCGGCCGAGCCACGCCGGGACGACGAGCGGCGCGACTTGGAGCGCCGCCATGCCGAGGCCGAGGACGAGCCCGGCGAGGATGTGCCGCCCGACGAGCGGATCGCTCAACTGGCCGGCGAGAAGGCGCGTCCAGGCGACGATCCGTTCCGGCCAGCGGCGGCGCACCAGCGGCTCGAGCGCGATGTAGATCAGCCAGACGACCGCGCCCATGAAGAGCGCGTCGGCCGCGAGGCGCGCGAGGAGCGCCCACTCGTCGGCCAGCGA
>JAJFTU010000161.1 GCA_021372775.1 bacterium
GAACGGCGCGCCGGGGACGCGCTGGATCGAGGAGGTCGTCCTGCCGGAGGCGCGCCGGCGCTTCTCCTTGGCGAACGATCCGGGGCGCGTCGCCGTCGTCGGCTACTCCACCGGCGCGCGGGGCGCGGTGGTCCTCGCCGCGCGGCGCACCGACTACGGCTTCGTCGGCGCGCTGTCGGGGACGTACGACCTCGCGGCGCTCGATTCGGCGAGCGGCGAGGCGCGGATTCACGCCGTCGTCTTTGGTCCGCGGGAGCGGTTCGCCGCGCGCTGGCGGGGCGAAGGGGGGGATCCGCTCGAACTCGCCGCGGCGCTTCAGGGGGTCGAGGTCCGGCTCGGACACGGCGCGGACGACAAGGTCGTCCCGCCGGCGCAGACGCGCGCCCTCGCCGACGCGCTGGCGCTGCTCGGCCGGCCGGCGACGGTCGCGATCGTCCCCGGGGCGGGGCACGACTGGACGTTCTGGAACGCGCAGCTCAAACCACTGCTGGCGGCGTTGGAACGGCGCTGGCAGGCGACGACGAGCGATCGCTGAACGAAGGAGGGCGCCGCGCGCGCGCCCGTCGTCCGCCAAGTCACGCCTCCATCAGCGTCCGCACGATGACGCGCAGCATGTCGTTGACCGCGGCCTTGTCGAGCTGCGGATTGACGATGGCGCGGATGAAGAGCCCCGAGAACAACGCCATCAGGACTTCCGCGCGCGCCTCGAACGACTTCTGCGATAGGGACGGGTTCGCCGCCCGGATCCGCTCGTCCACGCAGCGGAACCGCTCCCGGTTGACGGCGTCCGCGGCGCGGAGCGCCTCGAGCAGCTGCGGGTTCCGCGTCGCCTCGGCCAGGATCTCCAGTTCCAGCGCGGCGCGCCGCGGATCGGTCGTTTCGTCCACCGGGATGTCCAGACGGTCGAGCAGCGGCTCCAGAATGTCCGCGGTGGCGAAAAGCTTCTCGATCTCCGGCGGCGCGGTCTTGACGTTCTGCTCGATGATCGCGCGGACGATCGCTTCCTTGTTGGGGAAGAAGTGGTAGATGTGCCCGGCGCTCATCCCCGCCGCTTCGGAGATGTTGGCGATCGTCGCGGCGTGGAAGCCGTAGCGGCGGAAGCAGTCGGCCGCCGCGTCGAGGATTTGGCGGCGCCGCGCCTCCGACTTTGATTCCGCTCCGCCGGTTGGTTCGAAGTTCATCGGTGTCCCTCTTCGACGCGTGGCTTCGTAGTCGCCATTTTCGCCCATCCGTCGCGCCAGAAATCTCGAACGGATGTTCATTCTACCCTTGACGGCGTGCCTCTTTCAATCAGAATGAACATTCGTTCTAGAGTGAACGTTTGTTCCAACGCGGAACTGCCCTGAGCGGTCCGCGATTCGCCCACGGATTTCCGAGGGCGGCGGCGGATCGGCGCCTTCGACAGAGGGATGCGCATGCGTACGAGCCTCTCTTGCACCTCGCTCCTTGCGGCCGCGGCCTGCGGCTGCGCCCTGCTCCTTCCCGGCTGCGCCCGTTCGCAGGCGAACCCCGGACCGCCGCCGACGCCGGAAGTCGGCGTCGTCGCGTTGGAAGAGCGCCCGCTCGTCCTGACGACCGTGCTGTCCGGACGCACCGCCCCCTACGTCGTCGCCGAGATCCGCCCGCAGGTCGGCGGCATCGTCCGGCAGCGGCCGTTCCAGGAAGGAAGCGACGTCGCGGCCGGGCAATTGCTCTACGAGATCGAGCCGGCGACCTACAAGGCGGCCGTGGACAGCGCGGCGGCGGCGCTCGCCCGCGACGAGGCGACGCTGGCGACGGCGCAGCTCAAGGCGACCCGCTACGCCGAACTGGTCCGCACGAAGGCGGTGAGCGAGCAGGAAAACGACGACGCGCAGATGGCCGTGCGGCAGGGGATCGCCGTCGTCGCCGCGGACAAGGCGGCGCTCGACGCGGCGAAGGTGAATATGGGCTACACGCGGGTCACCTCGCCGATCGCGGGGCGGATCGGCCGCTCCGCGGTCACGCAGGGCGCCCTCGTCACCGCCGGCCAGCCGAACGCGCTGGCGACGGTCCAGCGTCTCGACCCGATCTACGTGGACGTCACGCAGTCGAGCGCCGAACTGCTGCGCCTCCAGCGGGATCTGGCGAACGGGAAACTGCGGCGCCCCGACGCCGGGGAGGCCGAGGTCCGGCTGACGCTCGAGGACGGGACGGAGTACCCGCTCGCCGGACGCCTCGCGCTCTCCGAGGCCACGGTCGAGCAGTCCACCGGCACCGTCACGCTGCGGGCGGTCTTCCCGAATCCGGACCGCGTGCTGCTGCCGGGGATGTTCGTGCGGGCGACGGTGAAGACCGGCGAGGTTCGGCGCGCGGTCCTCGCGCCGCAGCGCGGCGTGACCCGCGACGGGCAGGGGAACGCGACGGCCCTCGTGCTCGGACGCGACGGCAAGGTCGAGCTGCGCAAGGTCCAGGCGGAGCGGGCCCTCGGCGCGAACTGGCTCGTCGA
>JAJFTU010000162.1 GCA_021372775.1 bacterium
ACACGCCGTCCTTGTAGGCCAGCCCGACCGCCCCCAGCACCACCCAGCCGCTCTCCGACGCGGCGGTGGAGGAGATCGCCGTGACCCACGACCCGAGCGAGCGGTTGGCGAGGAAGAACGTCTCGACCGACTTCGTCCGCCGCTCGGCGAAGAAGCCGATGACCATCAGCGCGACCATGTAGATCGCGACGATCAGCGAGATCTCGAACTGTTCAACGCCCACGGCGCCGCCCCCTCAGCAGGTAGTGCAGCAGCGCCGCCGCCGCGACCGCGATCGGCAGCCCGACCAGGAACAAATGCGTCGATAACGGAACCCCCGCGGCCATCCCGCGCCCCTCCCTCGAGGGGGAGTCTAGCAAAACGGCGGCGGGCCGTGTCAGCGACGCCGGCGTCGTCCGTCCAGAAGTGGGGCGGTGCGCCCGCCTCTTGGCCTCGGCCCCGCCGAGGCGCAAAATCAGGCTCCGAGAGGGGAGGAAGTCATGGGGCGGAACGTCTACATCAGCTTCTTGGGAACCGGCGCCTATCAAGAGACTCGCTATGTGTGGGGGGATCGCGAAGCGAACCCGACGCCGTATGTCCAGTCGGCCGAGATGCAGTTGCTCGACGGCGACTCCTTCGACGCCGTGTACATCGTCGCGACGGACGCCGCGAAGGCGGCACACTACGGCGCGCTGCTCGAGCATTTGTCCGCGGAGGTGCGGAAGCGGACTTTGTTGGTTTCGATCGGCGAGGAGATGTCCGCGGAAGGTCAGTGGGGGTGGTTCGAGGCGCTGCTTGGCTGCGTGCAGCAGGGCGACCGACTGACCATCGACCTCACGCACAGCTACCGCACGATCCCGCTGGTCGCGGCGACGGCGCTCAACTTCCTGCGGAAGGCGCGCGGTGTCACTGTCGATCACGTTCTCTACGGGGCGTACGAAAAGAACCGCGAGCGGTCGCCGATCGTCGACATCGCCGCGTTCCTCGCCGTGGACGACTGGGCGGACGCCGTCGCGGCCCTTGTCCGCGAGGCGGACGCGCGGCCGCTGACCGCGGTCGCGAAGAACGCGCCGGAGTTCGTGGCGCCTCGCCTCCGCGATTCCGACCTGCACGCGCATCTTGAGGCGTTGTCGGTCGGCCTGCGCGTGGCGAACGTGAACGGGATCCGAGCTGCCGCGCGCGCCGCCGAGGACCGGTTGGCGGTCGCGACCAAGAGCGATGCCACGCCCGTGGAACGGATCTTGGCCGAGTATTCGCGCGGGTTGCTCGCTCCGCTGGCCGGCGAAGGCCCCGCGACCGGCCGCTACGATCTCGACTACTACGCGCACCAGCTCGATTTGGCCGAGAAGATGCTGGCTCATCAGCTGTTCATGCAGGCGTTCACGGCCCTTCGGGAGTTCGTCGGCAGCCTCGGCCTGCGCGGCGAGAAGAAGATCGGCTCGGCCGACGACCGGGCTCGCCGCCGCGCGGCGGACGTCTTCTATCAGATGGTGAACCGGAAACCCGACGTGTGGAGCTTCAACGGCAGGGAAGAGCTCAAGGCGAAGTGCCTGCCGACGTACGAGGCCGCGGATGCGTGCGGGGCGGTCGACGTGCTGCGGCGGTCGGTCAAGATCTTGGACAAGCTGCGCAACGGCTTGGACCATGCGTGGACGATGAAGTCGATCGACGGCGTCGATTTCGCCGACGCCGGGCAGCGCATCGTCGCCGACTTTCGCGAGGCTCTGGCGCTCCTCGCCTCTGCGCGGGTCGTTCCTGCCGCGGCGGCGGAGGCGGCCGAAGAATGAGCGACGCGCCCGCGGCGGCGTTCGAGGAGGCGTTCCTCGACGCCTTGGTCGAACTGCCGATGCTGCGGCTCTCGGCCCGCTTCGAGGTGCCGCTGCCGCTCGCGTGGCGCGAGCCGGCGTCGGTGCTGCGCGGGGCCTTGGGCGCGGAGCTGCGGCGCACGGCGCGCCGGCCCCACGACGGCCAGGTCTGCCCGCCCGAGGCGTGCTGCCCCTACTGCACGCTCTTCGAGCCGCAGCCGCGTCGCCCCGAAGCCGGATCTCTCACGCCGCCGCATCCGCTGATCGTCTCCGCCACGGAGGCGGAGTGGGCTTCGGGCCGGTTCGACGTCGCGCTCGTCGGCGCCGCGGCGCGCTTCGCGGATCCGGTCGTCGCCTCGCTCGAGCGGATCTTCGAGCGCGGCCTCGGCGCGAAGGCGATCCGCGGCCGGATCACGTCGTGGACGACGATCGGCGCCGGCGGAGAAGTTGACCCGCGCGGCGCGCCGATCAACGTCGGCGCGGAAGTGCGTCGCCGCGTTCGAGACTGGCGCGGCGCGCCGTCCCTGCAGCTCTGGACCGTGAGTCCGGTGCGGCTCACGGCGGCGATCAACGCCGAGCCGCGCCTCTCGCCCCGCGCGCTGACCTTCGCCGCGGCGCGTCGCGCGGCCTCGCTCTCCGCCTACTTCGGCGGCGGCGCGCCGGCGCTGCCGCTCACGCAGGACGTCATCGCCTCCGCGGAGGCCGTGGAGCCGCTCGAAGAGGCGTGGCGCTGGAAGGACGGCGTTCGCTTTTCGGCCCGTCAGCGTCGGGACGTGCCGTTGGGCGGCGTCGTCGGCCACGGCACCTACAGAGGCTGGACCGATCCGCTGCTCGCGGTCCTCGGGGCGGGCGTCGTTCTCGGCGTCGGCAAGAGCTGCAGCTTCGGACTGGGACGTTTGAGGGTTCGCGTCAAGGAACGTTCTCCCGCCGCCGATTGACGCTCGGCGCCGGGGGCGCGACGTTCTTCGCCGGGGGGCGCTATGGACGTTGGCGAACTCGTCCGCGAGATCGAGGGGCTTCTCGCGGACGGCCGCAACTTCGAGGCGCTGCGCGCCGCGGCCGATCTGTTCGGTCCGGACGCGCCCGATCACGGCGCCGAGCGGCGACGCGTGGCCGCGCTGGCGGAGCGGCTCGGTCTCGTCGATCCGGCCGCCGCCTGCTGGGAGCGCGTCCTCGTGGACGATCCGCTCGACGCGGAGGCGTTGCGGCGGCTCGCCGGCCTGCGCCGGGCGGCGGGACGGGTGGACGACGCCCTCGACCTCCTGCGCCGCTGGCGCTCGCTCGCCGCCGACGACGCCGATCCGCTGCGCGACGAACTCGAGCTCCTGCTCGAGGCGGGCCGCCTGGATCAGGCGCGCGCCTTGGTCGCCGCCGAATCGGCGCGCCGCGACGCCGACGACGCCGTCGCCCTCGAACTGCAAGGGATGCTCGACGACTTCCTCGCCTCGCCGCAGGAGGAGGAGGAAGGCGCCGGGCTGTTCGACGACCGCCCCGCCGTCCGCCGCGCCCCGGCGCCGGCCCCGGTCGGCGAAACGCCGGCGCGCGTCCCCACCGACGCCGAGGTGACGCGCTTCCTCCATCGCTTCGCGGGCCGCGAGGACGTGCACGCCCGGATGTGGTGCGACGAGAACGGCCGGGTCGGCTACGCGCCGGTCCGCGAGCCGCTCACGCCGCAGGGCGCGCGCAACCACCTGCTCGGCAACCTCACGCTCGGCGTCTACCCGCTGCGCCACGACGGGCGCGTGTCGTTCTTCGCCGTTGATCTCGACGTCACGAAGACCGCCTTGGAACGGGCGAAAGGGGACCCGGAGGCGGCGCGACGCACGCGGGAGGGGATCCGCGCCGTGAGCCAATCGATCCTCGCGCGCTTCGGCGAGCTGGGCCTGCCGGCGCTGATGGAGAGCTCGGGGTACAAAGGACGGCACTTCTGGGTCTTCCTCGATCCGCCGCAGCCGGCGGCGCGCGTCTATCCGCTGGGCCGGCAGCTTCTCGCGTGGCTTGATCCCGAAGGCGAAGACCTCAGCCTGGAGTTCTTCCCCAAGCAGGGCGACGCGCGGGGCGGCATCGGCAATCTGATCAAGCTCCCCTTGGGCGTCCACCTCAAGACGGGGCGCCGCTCGCGTCTGCTCGACCGCGAGGGCCGCCCGGTGGACGACGCGCACGAGCTGCTCCGCGCGACCCCCTGCGCCGACGAGACCGCGCTGGCCGCCGCCGAGACGTTCCTGCGCGAGAAGGTCGGCGCCGCGCCCGCGCCGCGACGCCGACCGGCCGAGCGGGGCGTGGTGCGGGAAATGCCCGACCGCGAACTCGGCCCCGCGCCGCCGCCGCCGCCCCCGCCGTGGACGGAGGCCGACTTCGACCGCGATCCGCAGGTCAAGGCGCTCTTCGAGCGCTGCGCGGTGCTGGGCGCGCTTCGGCGGCGGATCGAGGAGCACCGGCGCGTCTCCGCGGCGGAGATCGCCGTGCTCCGCAACACGGTCGGCCATCTGGTCGCCGGACCGCTGGCCGTGAACTTTCTCCTCGGCCGCTGCGAGGACGTCCCGTCGGTGGAGTTCATGCAGAGCCCGCTGCGCGGCAGTCCGTCGTCCTGTTCGCGGATCCGGCAGCGGGTGCCCCACCTCGCCGGCATGGTGGCCTGCTCCTGCGTTTTCGACGAGGCGGCGGGGCTCTACCCGACGCCGCTGCGGCACGTCGAGGGGATCGCCGCGACGCCGCAGTCCGTCGAGGAGTCGGTGCTCGGCGACGCGGCACGGCGGACCCCGGAGGATCTGGCGCGTCTTCTCGGCGCGCTCGAACGGCGGCGCGGCGAACTCGAGGAACAGATCGCGGGCCTCAAGAAGACGCTGCTGGAGGTGATCGCCGCCGGCGGCCGCGAGCGAGTCGATCTGCCCGAGGGCGCGTACGTGCGGCGCTCCGAGGAAGGGATCGAGACGCTTGTCTGGGTCGCCGCCGGCGCGGCCTCCGACGCCGCCGCGCCCGCGGAAGGCGAGGGAACGGGGGCGGCGTGAGGACCGTGGTCGTCAACGAGCAGGGGGCGCAGATCGCGCTCAAGGGCGGCGAGCTGGTCGTTTCGCGGGAGAAGGCGCTCCTCGCCCGCGTGCGCCTGGCGGAGATCGCCCAAGTCGTCGCGATGGGGTCGATCGAGCTCACCTCCGCGGCGCGAGCCGAACTGTTGAAGCGGGGCATCGACACCGTCTTTCTCACGCAGCGCGGCCAGTACCGCGGCCGGCTCGTCGGGGCGGCGCACGGCAACGTCGAACTGCGCATCGCCCAGTACCGCCGCCTTCTCGATCCGCTTCAGGCGGGGGCCGCTGCGCGCGCGATCGTCCGGGGGAAGCTCGTCAACCAGCGGCGGCTGCTGCAGCGCTTTCAGGCGCGCCGGCCCGACAAGTCCCGCGCCGCGGCGATCGTCAAGCTCTCCCGCCTCGAAGAGCGCTGCGCCGTGGAGAGCGACGTCGCCGTCATCCGGGGCCTCGAGGGGATGGGGGCGGCGGAGTACTTTGCGGTCTTCGGCACTCTGCTGACGAATTCCGAGTTCTCCTTCGCCGGCCGCAATCGCCGCCCGCCCCGCGATCCGGTCAACGCCCTGCTCAGCTTCGGCTACGCCCTTCTGCAAACGGTCGTCGAAGGTGCGGTCTATCGGGCCGGGCTCGATCCTCATCTCGGCGCGCTGCACGCGCCGCGGCACGGCGCGGCGACGCTGGTCTTCGACTTGATGGAGGAGTTCCGGCCGCTCTTCGTGGACAGCCTGGTGCTCGACCTGGTCAACCACCGCGCGGTCGGTCCGGGCGACTTCCACGTCGTGCGGCCGGAGACGAACGGCGGCGACGTCCTGGCGGCGGAAGAGGAGGAGTCGCCGGATCCGGAAGGCGGCGCGGGGACGGCGGCCGACGCGCCGGGCGTCCTGCTCGACGCCGCGGGGCGGAAGATCATTCTTCAGGCCTTCTTCCGCCGCCTGCGCCGCGACGTGCTCTACGCGCCGCGCGCCGGCCGCTATTCGGGCGCGCAAATCGTCGTCGAGCAGGCGTACCATTTCGCGCGGTGGCTGCGGGGGGAGACCCCGGAGTACATCGCGCACCAGCCGAGGTGAGCGTGATTCACGTCGTCGTCAGCTACGACGTCGTCAAGGACCGCCGGCGCAACCGCGTGTCGAAGGCTCTCAAGGCGCACCTCGAGCGGGTGCAGAAGAGCGTTTTCGAGGGCGAGGTGACGCCGAAGCGTCTCGAGGCGATCCGCCGCCTGATGGCCAAGCTCATCGATCCCGAAACCGACTCCGTCCGGATCTACCAGCTTTGCGCGCGCTGCGTCCCCGCCCTCGAGATCGTCGGCTGCGGCACGTACGTCGAGGCGCCGGACGAAGACGTGATGGTCTAGGAGCCCGCCGTGATCGAGATCCCGCGAATCGACGTTCCGGAGGCCGAACTCGAAGCCCGCCGCCGCGCGGCCGCGGAGGCGTTCGATCTCGCCGCGCCCGAAGCGGCCCAGGACGACTACGACCGCGAGGTCTTCCGCTGGGCGGCGGAGGCGATGCGCCGCGTCGGGACGGGCAACCGTCCCGCGAAGATCGCCTTCGTGCCGGTGGGGACGCAGCCGTACGCGCCGATCCTCGCCGCCTTGGCCAGTCCGGCCGAGATCGTCGTTCTGCTGCACACCGACGGCTCGCTGCCGCACGCGGAGCTTGTCCGCGCCGCGATCGCGCCGGAGCGGCCCGTCCTTCGCCTGCGCTCGATCGGCGACGGGCTCGACGGCGCCGCGATCGCCGCGGTCGTGGTCGGCGAGCGGGCCGCCGCGGGGGATCCGCGGCCCGAGGACGTCGTCGTGGACGTCACCGGCGGCCGGAAGGCGACGGTCGCCGTTCTGGGGGCGTTGGCCGCGGCGAACGGCTTCCGGCAGACGTACGTCGAGGGACGCCCCTCGGCGCGTCACCGCGCCTTCTTCGTCGGCGAGCGGTGGCAGGCGCTGATCAACGTCCGCGCGCTCTGCGGCGTCGATCGGCGCGAGCGCGGGATCTCCCTCTGGCTCGCCGGCAGTTACGCCGCGGCCGCGAAGGAACTCGCCGCGGCGTCGGAGGCGACCGGCGGCGCGCGCGACGCGGCGAGCGCTCTGGCCGCGCAGGGGCTCGACGCCTTTCGGACCGGAGACTTCGGCGCCGCGGCGCGCCGGTTCGGCGCGGCCTCTCGGCTGTTTGCGCGGGACGACGCCGCGCGCCTCGCGCTGGAGGA
>JAJFTU010000163.1 GCA_021372775.1 bacterium
GATCGGCCGCTCGGGCCCCTTGAGGCGGCGCACCGACGCGTCGGTGTTGACGCCCACGATCAGCGCGTCGGCCGCGCGGCGCGCCGCGGCCAGCAGGCGCACGTGCCCGGCGTGCAGCAAGTCGAAACAGCCGTTGGTGAAGGCGACCTTCAGGCCGCGCGCCGTCAGCGCGTCGCGGAACGCGCGCGCCTCGGCGATCGAAACCGCTCCCGTCGGACGTTCTTCTTCGTGCATGGGCCAGAGTCTGCCCGATTCCCCGCCGCCGCGCGATCCCGGCCGGACGCGCCTCCCGCGCCGACGCTCGGCGACGCCCCGCGACGGACGGCGATGCGGGCCGCGACGACGTTCGTCGAGGCCGCGCCGCGGACCGCCACGCGCCGCGGGCGCCGCCGAAACGACGGCGGCCCCCGGCGGCGCCGCGCGCCGGGGGCCGCCCTGTTCGGGGGACCTGGACTTGTGGACTACGGGAGGAGCGCGGCGCGAAGGGCTGCGTCGAGCTTGTCGAACTGGTGCAGATCGCCCTTGACGACCGCCGTCAGATGCGGGACGCGCCGGACGTCGCCGCGGTTGTCGAAGGCGAGCTTGCCGGTGACCCCGTCGAGCGCGAGCGAGACGAGCTGCGTCCGCACTTCGCCCGCCGTGCCGCGCTGCGTCTTCCGCAGCGCGGCGACCATCGCCTGCATCGCGTCGTAGCCGTAGGCCGCGTAGACCCCGGGGGCGCGGTTGTACTTGCGCTGGAACGCGTCCGCGAAGCTCTTGATCTTCGGCGCCGAGCCCTCGAGCTCGAACGCCGCCTGCGGGAAGATCAGCCGCTCGGCCGCCGGGCCGGCGAGCTTGACGATGTCGGAAGTCACGGCCGAGCTGGCCAGCTTCACGCCGTCGAACCTCTCCGCGTCGAGCGCCTGGCAGAGCGCGGCGACTTCGTTGACGAGTCCCGCGACGTAGACCGCGCGGACCTTCGCCGCCACGACCTTCTTCGCCAGCTCCTTCGCCCGGTCCGCCGCGAGCGGCGCGTCGAACGACTCCTGCAGGGCGACCTTCACGCCGTCGGCCGTCATCTGCGCCGCGAACAGCTCGGCGAGCGAGCGGCCGAACGTCTCGTTGTAGGCGAGGACGGCGACTTCCCGCAGCCCGAGCTGCTGCACGACGGCGCCGATCTGCTGCGTCTCGGCGGCGTCGTTGGGGTAGACGCGGAAGAACCAGCCCCCGCCCTGCGCCGTCAGCGCCGGGGCCGAGGCGGAGGGGCTGATCATCACCACTTCCTTCTCGACCAGGAACGGGATGACCGACTGCGCGACGCCGGAGGTGAGGCCGCCGAGAAGCAGGTTCGCCTTCGACGTTCCGACGAGATCCTTCGCCGCGACGAGCGAGGCGTCCGGCCGCCCGCCGTCGTCGCGGTAGGAGAGGACTAGCCCGCGTCCCTCGGGGAACCCTCCTTGCCTGAGCGCTTCGTCGTAGGCGAGGTCGATCCCCATCTTGACCGCCTTGCCGTACTCGGCCGCCGGCCCCGACTCGGAGATCACCGCGCCCAGGAGAATCGGCGACCGGTGGGTGCGGGCGGCCCACAACGCGACGGCGCCGACCACGACAACGATCCCGAGGAGCATGATGGTGGCGCGCCGAGTCATCGCAACCTCCTCCCGCGGGCCCCTCGACGCCGACGACGCCCGGCGGCCGCCCCTCCGTCGGGCGGAACGCCGAAATTTGTCCGAACCGCGAGGCCCGCCATGCAACGGCCCGCGCGCCCCCAAATGCGCGCGGAACGACCCTCGCCGACCGGCGTCTCGGCGGAAATGTACGCTCTGGTCCCCGCGGGGCGGGACGATCGTGCGCCCGGGGCGGCGACTGACTTTACGGCAGCGGACGGCCGACGGAGGCGTCGAGGCGCGCGAGGTGCTTGAGCATCCGCGCCCGCAGAACCTCCTCGCCCCCCGCGGGGAGCGCCGACTTCAGTTCCGCGTTCAGCTCGTCGAGCTTGCGGCGCGCGCGATCGACGTCGATCTCCTCCGCCCGCTCGCACGTTTCGGCGAGGACCGAAACCCGGTCCGGACCGACCTCGGCGTATCCGCCCGAAATCGCGAGCCGCTCCCGCCGGTCCCCGACGCGGCAGAAGGCGATCCCCGGGCCGAGCTCCGCGAGGAGCGGCGCGTGCCCCGGCAGGACGCCGAACGAGCCCAGCGCGCCGGGCAGCACGACCTCGTCCACGTCCCGGGCGAGGATGCGCCGCTCGGGGGTGACGATCTCGAGGTGGATCTTCTCCGGCAGGGACATCGCGCCCGTCCGCGGGGCGGCGCGCGGCCGCCCCCGTCAAGCCGCGCGGCTATTCGGCCGCGCGGATCTTCTTCGCCTTCTCCACCGCCTCGTCCACCGTGCCGACCATGTAGAACGCCTGCTCCGGCAGGTCGTCGTGCTTGCCGTCGACGATCTCGCGGAAGCTGCGGATCGTGTCGGCCAGCTCGACGTAGCGGCCGGGGAAGCCGGTGAACTGCTCGGCGACGAAGAACGGCTGGGACATGAACCGCTGCAGCTTGCGCGCCCTGGCGACGAGCTGCTTGTCGTCCTCGGAGAGCTCGTCCATGCCGAGGATGGCGATGATGTCCTGCAGCTCCTTGTACCGCTGGAGCACCTGCTGGACGTCGCGCGCCGTGCGGTAGTGCTCCTCGCCGAGGATCCGCGGGTCGAGGATGCGGCTGGTCGAGGCCAGCGGATCGACGGCGGGGTAGATCCCCAGCTCGGAGATCTGGCGGCTGAGGTTGGTCGAGGCGTCGAGGTGGGCGAAGGTCGTCGCCGGCGCCGGGTCGGTGTAGTCGTCGGCGGGGACGTAGATCGCCTGCACCGAGGTGATCGACCCCTTCTTGGTCGAGGTGATCCGCTCCTGCAGCTCGCCCATTTCCGTGGCCAGCGTCGGCTGGTAGCCGACGGCCGACGGCATGCGCCCGAGCAGCGCCGAGACCTCGGAGCCGGCCTGGGTGAAGCGGAAGATGTTGTCCACGAAGAGCAGCACGTCCTGGCCGGCGACGTCGCGGAAGTACTCGGCGACGGTGAGGCCGGTGAGGGCCACGCGCAGGCGGGCGCCCGGCGGCTCGGTCATCTGGCCGTAGACCAGCGCGACCTTCGACTTGTCCGGGTCGCCGGCGACCATCACGCCGCCTTCCTGCATCTCCACCCAGAGGTCGTTCCCTTCGCGCGTCCGCTCGCCGACGCCGGCGAAGACGGAGTAGCCGCCGTGCTTGAGCGCGACGTTGTGGATCAGCTCCTGGATCAGCACGGTCTTGCCGACGCCCGCGCCGCCGAAGAGCCCCGTCTTGCCGCCCTTGGTGTACGGCTCGAGCAGGTCGATGACCTTGATCCCGGTCTCGAACATCTCGACCGAGGCGGCTTGGTCGGCGAACGAGGGCGCGTGGCGGTGGATCGGCCACTCCTCGTCGGCGCGGACCGGACCGAGTTCGTCCACGGGGCGGCCGAGGACGTTGATCACGCGGCCGAGCGTCCCCTTGCCGACCGGGATGCGGATCGGGGCCTTGGTGTCCTCGACCTCCATCCCGCGGACCATGCCGTCGGTGGGCTCCATCGCCACGCAGCGGACCCGCCCCTCGCCGAGGTGCTGCTGCACCTCGAGCGTGACGTCGATCGGCCG
>JAJFTU010000164.1 GCA_021372775.1 bacterium
CACGTCCGGCTCTCCTCCGTCCGGCTCGCGGAAGGGTGCTCCGGCAGCTTCGTCTCCGAGGACGGGCTGGTGATGACCAACCATCACTGCGCCCACTCCTGCATCGAGCAGCTCTCCACGGCCCAGAAGGACTACGTCGCCTCCGGCTTCTCCGCCGCCTCCTTCGCCGACGAAGTGAAGTGCCCGGAGATCGAGGTCAACCAGCTCGTGGCGATCAAGGACGTCACGGCCGACCTCGGCAAGGCGACCGCCGGCAAGGCCGGCGAGGCGTTCGGCGCCGCCCAGCGCGCCGAGATGACCAAGCTGGAGAACGAGTGCGCCGGCGGCGACGCCGACCTGCGCTGCGAAGTCGTGACGCTCTACCACGGCGGGCAGTACCACCTCTACAAGTACCGCCGCTTCCAGGACGTCCGGCTGGTCTTCGCCCCCGAGTTCGCCATCGCCTTCTTCGGCGGCGACCCCGACAACTTCATGTTCCCGCGCTACGACCTCGACGTCTCCTTCCTCCGCGTCTACCAGGACGGCAAGCCGGCGAAGATCAAGGACCACTTCGCCTGGTCGAAGAACGGCGCGCGCGACGGCGAGCTGACGTTCGTCTCCGGGCACCCCGGCGCCACGAGCCGCCTGATGACCGTCGCCGCGCTCGAGTACCAGCGCGACGTCGCCGAGCCGGAGCGGATCTTCTACCTCGCCGAGCTGCGCGGCATGCTGCGCGAGTTCATGAACCGCGGCCCCGAGCAGGCCCGCGTCGCCAACGCCACGCTCTTCTACGTCGAGAACAGCTACAAGGCGCTGCGCGGCCGCCTGACCACGCTGCAGGACAAGGACTTCATGAAGAAGAAGGTCGCCGACGAGTCCGCCCTCCGGGCGAAGATCGCCGCCGACCCGGCGAAGGCCAAGGTCTACGGCGGCGCGTGGGACGCGATCGCCGCGGCGATGCAGGATCAGCGCCGCCTGCGCAAGATGTTCGGCTACGTGGAAGGCGGCCGCGGCTTCTCGTCGCGCCTCTTCGGCGTCGCCCGCGAGCTGGTCCGCGGCGCCGCCGAGCGCCCGCTGCCCAACGACAAGCGCCTGCGCGAGTACGCCGACGCCAACCTGCCGGCGGTCGAGCAGGAGCTCTTCTCCGCCGCGCCGGTCTACGACGACTTCGAGATCGCCCGCTTCTCCTTCTCCCTCCTCAAGCTGCGCGAGGAGCTCGGCGCCGACCACCCGTTCGTCAAGAAGGCCTTCGGGCCGAAGTCGCCGGAAGAGCTGGCGGCGGAGCTGGTCAAGGGAACGAAGCTGAAGGACGTCGCCGTCCGCAAGGCGCTGTGGCAGGGCGGCCAGGCGGCGATCGACGCCTCGAACGACCCGATGATCCTCTTCGCCAAGCTGGTGGACGCCGACGCCCGCGCGATCCGCAAGGAGTTCGAGGACAAGGTCGAGTCGGTCCTCGACAAGAACAACGAGATCGTGGCCCGCGCGCAGTTCGCGGCGTACGGCGCGGGCGGCTACCCCGACGCGACCTTCACGCTGCGCCTCTCCTACGGCGCCGTCCGCGGCTACGTCGAGGACGACGGCCGCAAGATCGCGCCGTTCACGAACTTCGCCGGCGCCTTCGACCGGGCCACCGGCCGCGAGCCGTTCGCCCTGCCGAAGAGCTGGTTCGACGCGAAGCCGAAGCTCGACCTGGCGACGCCGTTCGACTTCGTCACCGACAACGACATCATCGGCGGCAACTCCGGCTCGCCGATGATCAACCAGAAGGCCGAGATCGTCGGGCTGATCTTCGACGGCAACATCCAGTCGCTCGGCGGCGACTTCTGGTTCGACGAGAAGCAGAACCGCGCCGTCGCCGTGGACAGCCGCGCGCTGCTGACCGCGCTCGACAAGATCTACGGCGCCAAGCGGATCGCGGACGAGATCCGGCCCAAGTAATGCCGCTCGCTTCGTTTCGCTCTGACCGGAAGGGCGTTCGAGCCTCGCTCGGACGCCCTTTCCTTATCTCGGCAACTCCGCGGCGAGCGCCGCGGCGAGCCGCGCGACGAGCGCCGCGCGCGCTTCGGGCGCGTACGGCCGCGCGGCGCCCGAGCCCCAGACAGGCCCCGGCCAGGCGGCGTCGCCGCGGAAGCGGGCGACGACGTGGACGTGGAGCTGCGCGACGACGTTCCCCAGCGCGCCGACGTTGATCTTGTCCGGGGCGGCGACGGCGTCGAGCGCGCGCGCCGCGGCGCCCATTTCCCTCAGCAGCTGCAGTTGGTCGTCCCACGGCAGCTCGTGGATCTCGCGCGCCCCCTCGCGCCGCGGCACGAGGACGATCCACGGGAAGCGGGCGTCGTCCATCAGCAGCGCCGACGAAAGCGGCAACTCGAGCAGCGGGACCGTGTCCCCCGCCAGCCGCGGATCAAGCTCGAAGGCCATCGCGTCCGTCCTCCGCGCGCCCGAACGGCGCGCCGCCGCACCGCCTTATCGAAGCCGCGCGACGAGGGCCGCGGCGAGGGCCTCGTACTGGGCGCGGTCGTTGTAGATCTGGGCCGAGACGCGCAGCAGGCGGCGCGGGGCGCGGGGCCAGAACATGATCGGGACCTCGATCCGCGCCTCGTCGTAGAGGCGCGCCTGCAGGAAGTCGCGGCCGCGCGCGGCGTCGTACTCCCCCTCCCGCGCGTCGGGCAGCGGCACGGAGGCGAGCGCGCCGATCATCTCCTCCGGCGCGGGCGGCGCGATCCCGAGCGCGCCGCAAAGAATCGCCCGCGCCTCGAGCGCGAGGGCGCGGTTGCGGGCCATCAGCTCCTCCGCGCCGCCGGGAAAGATCCCCTCGAGGAAGCTGATCGCCGCCGGCACGCAGAGGACCGCGGTCGGATCGAGCGTCCCCTGCCAGTCGAACAGCTTGCGGAACGGCCCGCGGTCGGCGCGGCGGTCGTTGTAGCCGTGGCTCACGACCGGCGGCACGAGCTCGTCGCGCAGCCCGCTCCGCGCCCAGAGCAGCGCGGCGCCCTTCGGCGCGCAGATCCACTTGTGGCAGTTGCCGGCGTAGTAGTCGGC
The DNA here is from genome assembly GCA_021372775.1 of bacterium. Lineage (NCBI taxonomy): Bacteria > bacterium. The sequence goes on from JAJFTU010000164.1 coordinate 3,022, forward strand.
GCCGAGCGCGGGAATGTCGAGCGGGATCATCCCCGGCGCGTGCGCGCCGTCGATCATGATCCGCTCGACGCCGCGTTCCCGGAGCGCGCGCACGATCCGCGCAGCCGGGAAGACGAGCCCGGTCTGGCTCGTCACGTGGTCGAAGAGGGCGAAGCGGGTCCGCTCCGACGCCCGCGCCGCGATCGCCTCGACGATCTCGTCCGCCGAGCGCAGCGGGAACGGCGCCTCGGCCACGACGACCTTC
>JAJFTU010000165.1 GCA_021372775.1 bacterium
CCGTCCACGGTCTCGCGCACGACGCCGCGCCGATTCGCGGCGAGGTGGGCGAGCACCCACGTCGCCTCGTCGGCCATCTCCGGCGCCCCGGCCGCCGCGGCCCACGCCGCGGCGACGCGCCGCTCCGTCGGCGCCGCGTCCATCGCCGCCCCGAGCGCCCGCTGCAGATCCAGCACGCGCGCCGCGGCCTTCTTCCCCGCCTCGACTCCCGGCTGGTGGTAGGCGTTGATGTTGGCGAACGCGGCGTAGAAGCCGACCGCGCGTTCGAAGAGCGCGATCAGCCCGCCGAGCGACCGCGCGTCGACGCGCGGCACGCAGATCGCCGCGGCCAGCCGCTTCTTCTCGATCAGCGCGCGGCGCGTGCCGAGCAGGAAGCCGAGCAGGTAGTCGCCCGACGTCGTCCCCGGCTCGACCTCGAGCGGATGCGGATCGCGGTCGTCGAGCGCGGCGACGAAGGTGACGAAGAAGTTGTCGAGGCCGTCGCGGAGCTGCTGCACGAACGCGTGCTGGTCCGTCGAGCCCTTGTTGCCGTAGACCGACAGCCCTTGATGCACGAGCTCGCCGTCGAGGTCGGTTTCCTTCCCCAGCGACTCCATCACCAGCTGCTGCAGATAGCGCGAGAGGAGCCGCAGGCGATCGCGGTACGGGAGCACGACCATGTCCCGGCGCCCGACGCCGCCCCCCGCGAAGTGCCAGGCGAGGGCGAGGCGCAGCGCCGGATTGACCTCCGGCCGCTCGCCGCGCGTCGCCTCGTCCATCAGCCGCGCCCCTTCGAGCAGCCCGTCCACGTCGTGGCCGAGGATCGCCATCGGCAGCAGGCCGACGGCCGAGGTCTGCGAGGTGCGTCCGCCGACCCAGTCCCACATCGGGAAGACGTCGATCCACCCGTCGGCGCGGGCCCGCTTGTCGAGCGCGCTCCCCTCGCCGGTGACCGCGACGAGGCGCGGCGGCGCCTCGAGTCCGGCCGCCGCGAAGCGTGCCCGCGTCTCCTCGAGCCCGTTGCGCGTCTCGGGGGTCGAGCCGGACTTCGAGACGCAGACGACGAGCGTGCGGCGCAGCCCTTCGTCGCCGAGCGTCTCGAAGACGTTGCGGAACCCTTCGGGATCGGTGTTGTCGAGGAAGTGGACGGAGAGCGGATCGTCCGGCCCGCCCAGCGCCTCCGCCGCGAGCTGCGGGCCGAGGGCCGAGCCGCCGATGCCGAGGACGAGCAGGTGCTCGAAACGCTCGCCGGGCGCCGGCGCGATCTCGCCGGAGCGGACTTTCCAGCCGAACGTCTTGACCCGCATCAGGGTCGTTTCGATCGCCGCGGCGAGGGCGGGACTCGGGGCGCGGCGCGGATCGCGCAGCCAGTAGTGGCCCACCATCCGCCGCTCGTCGGGGTTGGCGATCGCCCCCTTCTCGAGGCGCCGCATCCCCTCCACGGCGCGCAGCATCGCCTCCCCTTGCCCGGCCGCGTACCCGGCGGGAACGCGCAGGCCGGAGAAGTCGAGGCCGAACTCCAAGGCGCCGATCCAGAGATGATCCGGTCCGTAGCCGCTCGCTTCGGTCATCGCGCACCTCCGCCGCGCGCGGCGCGCGGCGTCAGGGGACGTTCGTGAGGAGGATCTTGCCGTCCTTCATCCGGATGCAGCGCGGCGGCTCGGCCTCGCCCGTGCGGTGGTGCCGCGCGTTGTAGCTCAAGCCGGCCCGCCGCAGGACCTTGCGGACGAAGTCCTGCGTCTCCGGGTAGTCGGGGACGTCGTTGTACTTGTCCACCGCCCCTTCGCCGGCGTTGTAGGCGGCGAGGGCGAGATGGAGATCCCCCTTGTAGCGGTCGATCAGCCAGGCGAGGTACTGCGCGGCGCCCTCGAGGTTGTCCTCGGGGTCGTGGACGTCGAGCACGCCGAAGCGCTTCGCCGTCCCCGGCATCAACTGCCCCAGCCCGCGCGCCCCTTTCGGCGAGACCGCCTTGGGGTTGCGCGCCGACTCGACCTCGACGAGGGCGGCGAACAGCTCGGAGTCGAGGTTGTGGCGCCCCGCGACTTCCTCGATCAGCTTCTGGTACGGCCGGCCGACGATCTCCTCGACCGCGCCGAGGCGCACCGTGCCGGCGAGGGCGACGGGGGCGAGGCAAAAGACGAGCGCGGCGGCGACTGTCGCCGCTCGCGCCGCTCGTCCGCCGCTGGTCGAGGTCGTCCGTCCCACGAAAGGGAATGTAGCGCACGAAAACGGCCGAGGCGAGGGGGTCCTCGCCTCGGCCGCGAACTGCTTAAGCCCGCCCGCGCTCAGCCGAGCAGCGCCCGCACCGCCTCGCGAGCGGCGCCCGCTCAGCCGAGCAGCGCCCGCACCGCCTCGGGAGCGGCCGCCAGGGCGCCGTCGAGGCCGTCGGGGTTCTTCCCGCCCGCCTCGGCGAGGTCGGGCCGCCCGCCGCCGCCGCCGCCGACCATCGGGCCGAGCTTCTTGATCAGCGCCCGCGCGTCGATCTTCTTCCGCGCCTCTTCGCCGACGGCGACCAGCAGCGACGCCTTCCCTTCCTCGGAGGCGCCGAGGACGACGACCGAGCAGGGGTTCTTCCGCCGCAGTTGGTCGGCGAGGTCGCGGCGCTGGTTCTTGGCGATCCCGTCGGCGCGCCGCGCCAGGACCGCGACGCCGTCCACGTCCACCGGCGCGGCGTCGCCCGACGCCTGCCCGGCGGCGAGCTTCACCTTGAGCTGGTCGACTTCCTTCTGCAGCTGCTTGAGCTGCTCGAGCTTCTTCTCGAGGCCGGCCCCCACGCCGTCCGGCGCGACGCCGAGGCGCGCCGCGGCGTCGTCCAGCGCGTCGAGGGCCGTCCGGGCGCGCGAGGCCGCCGGGAGCCCGCAGACCGCCTCCAGACGCCGCACGCCGGCCGCCACGCCCCTCTCGCCGGCGATCAGGCACGAGCCGATCTCGCCGGTGCGGGAAACGTGCGTCCCGCCGCACAGTTCCATGCTGACGTCGCCGATCCGCACGACGCGGACGCGGTCGCCGTAGCGGTCGCCGAAGAACGCCAGCGCGCCCTCGGCCAGCGCTTCCTCGATCGGCAGTTCGCGCGTCTCGACCTCGAAGTCGGCGACGATCGCCTCGTTGACCTGATCCTCGATCTCGCGCAGCTGCTCCGGCTCGACCGGCTCGTAGTGGGCGAAGTCGAAGCGCAGCCGCTCGGGGGCGACCAGCGAGCCGGCCTGGCGCACGTGCGTGCCGAGGTTGCGGCGCAGCGCGGCGTGGAGGAGGTGGGTCGCGGTGTGGTGCCGGCGGGCCGCGTCGCGGCGCTTCGCGTCCACCTGCGCGACGACGACCTGCCCCGCGGCGATCGTCCCCTGCTCCACGACGACCTTGTGCAGCACGACGCCGGGGAACGGCGAGAAGGTCCCCTCGACGCGCGCCCGGCCCGCGGGGCCGAGCAGCAGGCCGCGGTCCCCTTCCTGCCCGCCGCTCTCGGCGTAGAACGGCGTCTCGTCGAGGACCAGCTCGCCGTCGGCGCCCGCCTCGAGGCGGTCCACCGGCGCGCCGCCGCCGACGATGGCGAGGATCCGCGCCGCCTCGACGCGCAGCGTCTCGCGGCCGACGAAGCGCGAGCCGTGCCCTTGGTAGGCCAGCAGCGACTCGTGGCGCGGCGCGGCCTTCGTCTCCTTGAGGACGCGCGAGGCGGCGACGTGCTTGCGCCGTCCTTCGTCGTATCCCGCGGCGTCGAGCGCGAGGCCGCGCTCCTCGAGCGCGTCCTTGACCAGGTCGAGCGGCAGCCCGCGCTCGCTCTCCAGCACGAACGCCTCTTCGCCCGGGAACGTTTTCTCGTCGCGCGCGAGCAGATCGTCGATCCGCTCCTCGAGCCGCGCGAAGCCGTCGGCCAGCGTGCGGTCGAACCGTTCCTCTTCGCGCCGCACGACCCGCTGCGCGACCGGCAGCGCGTCCACCAGTTCCGGATAGGCTTGGCCGAGCAGATTCACCACGCCCGGCAGGCGGCGGTGCAGGAACCCCTGCGGCAGGCCGAGCAGGCGCCCGTGGCGCAGCGCGCGGCGCATGATCCGCCGCAGCACCGCCCCGCGCTTCTCCGGGCCGGGGATGATCCCTTCCGAAACGAGCATCGTGATCGCGCGCAGGTGGTCGGCGATCACGCGCATCGAGACGTCCTTCGCCGGATCGGCGCCGTAGGGGACCGTCCCCTCGGCGGCGACGTCGGCGATGATCGGCAGGAAGAGATCCGTCTCGTAGTTGCTGCGGACGCCGGAGAGGACGGAGGTCAGCCGTTCGAGGCCGGCGCCGGTGTCCACGCACGGCGCGGGGAGCGGCTTGGCGCCGCCGTCCGGCTGCAGGTCGTACTGCATGAAGACCAGGTTCCAGATCTCGAGGAAGCGCCCCGACGTGTTGCCCGGGTTCTCGCCGGCCGGACCGTGCGGATCGAGGTCGACGTGGATCTCCGAGCACGGCCCCGCGGGGCCGGTGTCCCCCATCTGCCAGAAGTTGTCCTTGCGGCCGAGGGCCACGACGCGCGCGGCGGGAACGCCGGCTTCGCTCTCCCAGAGACGCGCCGCCTCCTCGTCGCCGGCGAAGCCGTCGTCGCCGGCGAAGACCGTCACCCAGAGCCGGTCGGCCGGGATCTTGTAGACCTCGGTGATCAGCTCCCACGCCCAGACGATGGCGTCGCGCTTGAAGTAGTCGCCGAACGAGAAGTTCCCGAGCATCTCGAAGAAGGTGTGGTGCCGCGGGGTGCGGCCGACCTCCTCGAGGTCGTTGTGCTTGCCGGAGACGCGCAGGCACTTCTGCGCCGACGTCGCCCGCGTGTAGGGACGCTTCTCGTGGCCGCGGAAGACCTCCTTGAACTGGTTCATTCCCGCGTTGGCGAAGAGCAGCGTCGGATCGGCGGGCAGGACGAGCGGCGAGGAAGGAACGATCTGGTGTCCCTTGCCGGCGAAGAAGTCAAGGAAGGTCCGTCTCACGTCGCTCGAAAGCATCGTCTTCGTCCTCGCCGGGGGGCGGCAGTTCGTCCGCCGGCGCCCCGGCCCGCTCCAAGGCGGCCAGCGCCTCGGCGGAGGAAAAACCGGCGCGCCTGAGCCGCCGGTACAGTTTTTCGCGCTCCCGCCGGTCCTGCGGCGCGCCGCCGCGGACCAGCCGCGCCGTCGCGCGGTCCACCGCGTCGCGCGAGGCCTCGGGAGTGAAGGCCGCGGCGACCGCCTCGGCCGCCAGTTCGCGGGGAACGCCGCGCCGGGCCAAGTCGGCCGAGACGCGGGCCGCGCCGCGGCGTCCGTCCTCCGCGAAGCGGCGGGCGAGATTATAGGCAAGGGCGCGGTCGTCAACGAGGCCGACGGCCTCGAGGCGGTCGAGCGTCGCCGCGACGGCATCCGCGTCGAACCCCTTGAGGCGCAACTTCCCCGCCAACTCGCGGCGGGTCAGCGCCCGCCGGTCGAGCGCGGCGAGCGCCGCCTCGCGCGGGTCGGTCTTGGGGTCCATGCGCCGAGGATACGCGCCCCGGCGCGTCCTGTCCGCGGACCGAAGGTCAGCGCTTCGGCGGCGGCGGCGGGAAGTCGAGGTCGCCGAAGCCGCCCGAGCCGGGGCGGGTCGGCGCGACGATCTTGATCGGCGCGTTCGGGTCCTGCGCGAGGACGGCGGCTGCGGCGGCGCCGGCGAGCGACTCCTCCATCTCGCCGCGCGCGGCCTGCGCGGTGGACTCGATCCCCTCCATCCGCAGCCGCAGCTCGTCGCGGTTCGTCGCCTTGGCCATCGCCTCCTCGCGCGTGATCAGGCCGGCCGACCAGAGGCCGTAGAGCGACTGGTCGAAGGTCTGCATCCCGTACTGCGAGGTGCCCTGCGCGATCGCGTCCCGGATCAGCTTCGTCTTGTCCTTGTTCTCGACGCACTCCTGGATGTAGGGCGTCGAGCGCATCACCTCGACCGCGGGGACGCGCCCCTGGCCGTCGGCGCGCGCCACGAGGCGCATCGAGATCGAGGCCTTGAGGACCGCGCCGAGCTGGATGCGGATCTGCTTCTGCTGGTGCGGCGGGAAGACGGAGATGATGCGGTTGATGGTCTCCGTGGCGTCGAGCGTGTGCAGCGTCGAGAGCACCAGGTGGCCGGTTTCGGCGGCGAGGAGCGCCGTCTCGATCGTCTCGAAGTCGCGCATTTCGCCGACGAGGACGACGTCGGGGTCCTGGCGCAGCGCGGAGCGGAGCGCGTCGGCGAACGACTTCGTGTCCACGTCCACTTCGCGCTGGTTGACGAGCGACTTCTTGTCGCGGTGCAGGAACTCGATCGGGTCCTCGATCGTCATGATGTGCTCGGACCGGACCGAGTTGATGTAGTCGATCATCGCGGCGAGGGTCGTCGACTTTCCCGACCCGGTGGAGCCGGTGACGAGGATCAGGCCGCGCGACTCGGAGGCGATCGTCTCGATCACCGGCGGGAGCATCAGTTCCCGCACGGTGAGGATCTTCACCGGGATGACGCGGGCGACGAGCCCGACGGCGCCGCGCTGCTGGAAGCAGTTGACGCGGAACCGCCCCAGGCCGGGGACGGAGTACGCCATGTCGATCTCGAAGTTCTCCTTGAACCTCTGCTTCTGGCGCGCGTTCATGATGCTGAAGGCCAACGCGACGGTGTCTTCCTGCATCAGCCTGGCGTGCTCGGTCATCGCCAAAAGCCGCCCGTCCACCCGGATCACGGGGTAGGCGCCGACCTTGAGGTGGAGGTCGGACGCGCCCTTCTCGACGGCGGACTTGAGCAGATCGTTGATGTGCATCGGGTCCTCGGCCGCGCCGGCGCCCCCGCCTCGGGCGGGCGGAGGGCGGACGCAGGAAGTGAATTTAGTTTCCCGCCGCTGATTATTCACGGAACGGCCCGCCGCGGAGAGGGGCGACGGGGACGCGGCGAAAAAAAGCCGCCGGGCGCGGGGCCCGGCGGCTTCGAGCTAAACGGACGCGGATCAGCCGCGGACGGGGGTGAGCCAGTCGTTGTGCTTCGGCGACTCGCCCTTCACCGCCGCGAAGAACGCGGTCTGGATCTTCTCGGTGACCGGGCCGCGGCGGCCGATGCCGACCTGGACGTGGTCCACGGAGCGGATCGGGGTGACCTCGGCGGCCGAACCGGTGAAGAAGACTTCGTCGGCCACGTAGAGCATCTCGCGCGGGATCGACTGCTCCTCGACCGTGTAGCCGAGTTCGCGGGCCAGCGTGATCACGCAGTCGCGGGTGATGCCGGGGAGGACGGAGTCGGAGAGCGGCGGGGTGATGATCCGGCCCTTCCAGACGATGAAGATGTTCTCGCCCGAACCTTCGCTGACGTGGCCGCTCGGCGTGAGGGCGATCCCCTCGTTGAAGCCGCGCTCCTTCGCTTCCATGTTGATCAGCTGGGAGTTCATGTAGTTCGCGGCCGCCTTCGCCATCGTCGGGAAGGTGTTCGGCGCGCTGCGGGTCCAGGTGGAGACGGTGACGTCCACGCCGGCCGCCAGCGCCTCGGGCCCGAGGTAGGCGCCCCACTTCCACACGGCGATCGCCGTGTCGATCGGGCACTTGGTCGGGTTGACGCCGAGCTGCGCGTAGCCGCGGTAGACGATCGGCCGCAGGTAGCATTCGTCCAGTTCGTTGGCGCGGACCGTCTCCGCCGCGGCGCGGCAGAGATCGTCCACCGAGTAGCTCGGGACCATGCGGTAGATCTTGGCCGAGTCGATCAGACGCTGCATGTGATCGCGCAGGCGGAAGGCCATCGGACCCTTCGCGGTGCCGTAGACCCGCGCGCCCTCGAAGACCGCGGAGCCGTAGTGCACGACATGGGAGCAGACGTGGATCTTCGCCTCGTCCCACGGGATCAAGCGGCCGTTCATCCAGATTTTCGACGCGCCTTCAAACGCCATCGCCAGCCTCCGGGGGTCGCCCCCGCGCGACGCCGCGCGCGGTGGACATGGTCAAGAGGAAACAACATTGGGGGAACGTGGCGATGCTAGCCTCCCCCTCCGTCCCCGTCAATCGGTGGAATCGTGTAGGCGGGGATCGCGTCACCTTTCCGCGCCGCGCCGCATCTCCAAGTTCCGGGCGACGGAAACCGACACGCCGGCCGCCCGGCCGAGGAGACCGAAGATGAGCGTTCCCGCCAGCGAGAATTCCCCGATCCTGCACGTCGACGACGACACCTTCGAACGCGACGTCCTGGGCGCGCGCGGCGCCCTGGTCCTCGACTTCTGGGCCCCCTGGTGCGCCCCCTGCCGCCGGCTCGGCGCCGCGCTGGAGCGGCTGGCGCCCGAGTTCGCGGGGCGGGTCCGGGTGGCCAAGATCGACGTCGACCGGAACCCGCGGACCGCGGCGCGGTTCGGCGTGCAGTCGATCCCGACGATGGTCTTCTTCGCCGACGGCCGGCCGATCGGCGGCGCGACCGGGGCCCTGCCCGAATCGGCCCTGCGCGACCTCTTCTCCCGCCACGCCGAGGGAAAGCTCGCCGTCGAGGAAGACGGGACTCCGGCTGAGGGATAGTGGTGAGCCGTGTTGGACTCGAACCAACGACCGGCGGATTAAAAGTCCGCTGCTCTACCGACTGAGCTAACGGCCCACCTGGAGGGCGCCGCGCGGCCGCGGCGGGACGCGACGGCGGTCAACAGTATGCCGCAGATCGGCGCGCCCCTCACGGCCGCGGGCCAAACGAAAGCGGCGGGGCTTTCGGCCCCGCCGCCGTCGCGCGGTTCGCCGGAATCGGACCTCAGTGGGTCGCGGTTTCGGGCTGCGCGGGCACCTTGATCCGGTCCCCGCCGTCCGCCGCCATCCGGCGGCGCCAGCTCTCGGGATAGTCGGGGTGCGTGACGTTGCCCTGCGCGTCCCGCACGTTGCCGTCGAGGTACTTGACCATCAGCTGCTCGAACAGCGTCCGCCAGCGGGCGACGACCTTCTCCCCCTGCCGCACCGAGTAGTCGGTGAGGTAGTCGCGGGCGAGATCCGGCGACTGCTTGTAGAGCGCGGCCGCGGCGGCGTCCACGTCCGGCTGCCGCAGCATGAACTCCCCTTCCAGCTCGTCCCGCACGCGGTGGACGTCCACGATCATCTCGCTGTAGCGGGAGTAGGCGAAGTTCGCCACGGCGTTGAAGACCCAGAAGGCGGAGTCCCAGCTGAAGTGCTTGAAGTCGGCCGTGCCGACGGCGTACGGCTTGGGAACGCGCCGGATGCCGCAGTAGATCGGCACGTAGACGTTGCTCCCGGTGTCGTCCACGCTGAACCAGAGCACGCCGCCGACCGGATCGGGCAGCGCGGCGCGCGACTGGCCGACCAGCGCGAAGCCGGTCTGCTGGGTCGAGATCGCCCGCTCGTTGAGGTACTCGACGCCGTCCACCTTCCAGGTCATCGGGCGCCAGCGGTACGGCAGCGAGTACGGCCCCGCGCCGACGCCGACCGTCAGGTCGAAGTCCGTCCCCTCGAAGTGGTCGCGCATCAGCGCCATCACGTCGGCGAGGGACAGCTTCTTGTCCGGCTTCACCCACAGCGGCAGCGGCTCGGCGTTCGGGTTGCCGCGGACGTAGTCGATCGACATCTTGACCGACGGCGCGGCGCGGCGGAAGACGCTCCAGACGCGGGCCTCGCAGGCGCGGAGCTCTTCGAACCCCGGCTTGGCGTAGGCGTCGACGAAGCTGAACTCCTCGTCCTTCCCGTTGAACCAGCCCTTCGCGCGCGCGAACGTGATCACGTCCTTGGCGTAGAGCGTGTCGGGATCGCGGAGCGGGAAGCGGCGGATGCGGGCCTGGTTGGCGTGGGCCGAGATGTAGCCGTCGGGGATCCGCCGGGCGACCCACAGCGCGCCCTTGACGTCCGGCCCCTTGCCGACCATCTCCATGATCCACGCTTCGTTCGGGTCGGTGAGGGAGAACGACTCCCCTTCGCTCGCGTAGCCGTACTCCTCGGCCAGCGAGGTCATCACCTGGATCGCCTCGCGCGCCGTCCGCGAACGCTGGAGCCCGATGTAGATCAGGCTGCCGTAGTCGACGCCGATCTTCCCCTCGACCTCCTTGCGGCCGCCGAAGGTCGTCTCCGAGATCATGACCTGACGCTCGTTCATGTTGCCGACGACGGCGTAGGTGACCGGCGCCTCGGGGATCTCGCCGAGCCGCTTGCCGGTGTCCCACTCGATGACCTCGCGCATGGTTCCGGGCGCGTGGACCCCCGGCGGGTAGTAGTAGAGCTCGCCGTACAGCTCGTGCGAGTCCGCGTTGTAGGTGTTGAACGTCGAGCCGTCGGCGCTCGCGCCTTTGGTCACCATCACGCTGGTGCAGGCGCGCGCGGCGTCGGCCGACAGGACCGCGAGCGCGAGGCCCGCGATGACGGCGGCGACAGTGTGGATGCGCATGGGGCCAAGAATAGCGTCACTTCGCGCCGCAGGCCCGCGGCCGCCCGGCCGGCCCCGCCGCGCGGGCGGGACCCCGCCGCGCGAGCCCTTCGGCGGCGGCCGATCGAGGCCGGGCCGCCGGCGCGGGCTAGGCGTTCAGCAGCGCCCGCGCCCGGTTGGCCTGCGTCGCCGGAACGAGGAGTTCCCACGACTCGTGCGCCAGGCGATGGGAGTACCGCTCCCCCGCCGGGACGACCTCGGCGGGGACTTCGGCGGCGGCCAGCTTCGCCGCGGCGGCTTCCGCCGCGGCCCGGTCGTCGAACACGGCGGCCGGACAGGTCGATTCGCGGATCGTCATTTGCTCCAACGCTCCAGGACGCTGCCCGCCGGGATCACCGTCGCCGAGCGGTCCGCGCCGACCGACAGCAGCCCGACCGGGCATTCCGACAGTTCCTCGAGCCGCGCGAGATAGGCCCGCGCGTTGCGCGGCAGGTCGGCCAGCGAGCGCACGCCGTCGAGCGATTCACTCCAGCCCGGCAGTTCCTCGTAGACCGGCCGCACGCGGTCGTAGGCGCGCACCGTCGGCGGCACGGAGGTCGTGCGCCCGCCGTCGATCTCGTACGCCGTGGCGATCTTCACCGTCGGCAGGCCCGTGAGAACGTCGAACTTGGTCAGCGTGATCGCGTCGAGGCCGTTGACCCGGACCGCGTAGCGCATCGCCACGGCGTCGAACCAGCCGCAGCGGCGCGGCCGTCCGGTCGTCGTGCCGTACTCGCGCCCCGCCTCGCGCAGTTGGTCGCCGGTCGCGCCCTTGTCCTCGGTCGGGAACGGTCCGGCGCCGACGCGCGTCGCGTACGCCTTGGCCACGCCGACGACCGTTTCCACGGCGCGCGGCGGCACGCCGAGGCTGGCCGGAATCCCGCCGGCGGTCGTGCTCGACGAGGTGACGAAGGGGTAGGTGCCGTGGTCGATGTCGAGCATCGTCCCCTGCGCCCCTTCGAAGAGGATCGAGCGGCGATCGGCGATCGCCTGGTGCAGCTCTTCCGTGACGTCGCCGACGAGCGGGCCGAGCTCGGCCCACCAGCGTTCGGCGAGGCGCGCGCTTTCGCGCGGATCGGGGGCCGCGGCGCCGAGCGCCTGCAGCTGCTGGGCGAGGCCGGCGCCGAGCGCCTGCTCGACCCGCGCGGCGACGTCGTCCGGGGTCTCGAGGTCCGCCAGCCGCACGCCCCAGCGCTGCGACTTCGCGCTGTACGCCGGGCCGATGCCGCGCTTCGTCGTGCCGATCGCCGCCCCGGCGAGGCGCCCTTCGAGCGCGGCGTCGAGATCGCGGTGGAACGGCATGATCACGTGGGCGCGGGCCGACAGCAGCAGCCGGCTCTCGACCGGCACGCCCTCGTCGCGCAGCTTCGCCAGTTCGCCCAGCAGGGCGTCCGGATCGACGAGCGTTCCCGCGCCGACGAGGTTCCGCACGCCGTCGCGGAAGATCCCCGACGGAATGTGGTGGAGCGCGTGGCTCTTGCCGCCGAAGACGACGGTGTGTCCGGCGTTCGGTCCGCCCTGGTAGCGCGCGACGACCGAGAAGTGCGGCGCGAGCAGGTCGACGACCTTGCCCTTCCCTTCGTCGCCCCACTGGGCGCCGATGACTGCGAGGTTCGGCATAACGTAGGCCCCAAGCAGGAAAAGAGCCGGAAGGCGCGGCGCGCCAACCGGCGGAATGCATTGAATCGGCGGCGCAGTATACATCGGTCCGCCCGCTCCGCCCGCGGCCGAGGCCGCGGCGGCCGGCCGCGCCGCGCCCATCAGTGGCGACACATTGCCGCCCGAGGCCGGCCTGCTGCATTAATCCCCGCCGGCTAACTATCTCGTCTGCCAGGATTGACTTGACTTCCCGTTCTGGGCTAACTTGTATGTGTTTCGACCGAATTGAACGGGAAGGGGGCAAGGGTCAATGACGTTCGCGGAGATCATTCACTACCATCGCGACCGCTTGGGGCTGAACAAGAAGCAGCTCGCGGAGAAGGTCGGCGTCACCCAGCCGTACATCGTGCAGATCGAGAACGACGGCAAGATCCCCGGCGACGGCGTCGTGCTGCGGCTCGCCGACGCGCTCGGGCTCGATCGGCGGGAGCTGCTCTTCGCGGCCTACCGGGCGCGGGCGACGGACGACACGCGGCACTACTTCCGGTCGATCTTCGACGACCTGACCCCGACCGACGAGTTCAACCAGCCGTTCATCGAGACCCGCAAGGACCACTTCGAGTCGCCCGACTTCAGCCTGCAGCACATCGGCACCGCCCCCGAGGGGACGTACCAGGTCGCCGTGCTCAAGGCCAAGGCCGAGCGGGCGGAGTTCTCGTCGCACGCCCATTCGGTGGCGCAGATCTTCGTCGTCGTGGCCGGCGAGTTCGAGCTCGAGGCCGGCGACCAGAAGCACCATCTCAAGCTCGGCGGCCAGATCTCGGCCGAGGTTCCGCCGAACACGCCGCACCTGATCCGCGCCCTGTCCCCCGGGCAGATGATCACGATCAGCTTGGGCGAGGTCGTGCGGATTTCCGGCGCCGCGCCGAGCGCCGTCGGCGCCCACGAGTAGATCGGCCGCGGCGCGTCCCGCGGAACGACGAAGCGGCCCGGGGAACCGGGCCGCTTTTCGTTTGCCTCCGAACGCAATGCGCGGACGGGAGAGCCCGATCCGCGAATGATCCGGGCCAGTCCCGGAGTCCGCGGTCTCCCGTCCGCTGTCGCCGCCTCATAGAGCAAACGCGCTGCCAGCGCGCGCCGCGCGGCGGCGGCCGCTCCAACTCGAAGCCCCGCAAGCAGTTTTCCGCGGGCGTCTCCGTCCCCGCGCGTCCCCTCGCCCGGTTTCGGCGCCGGTTCCGCAACCCCGCTTACGATTCCGTCGCCCGCGCCGTCCGCGACGCGCAGAAAAAGGGCGGCCCCGCGGGGCCGCCCTTTCCCGTCGTCCCGCCGCCGGCCGATCAGGAGCAGCCGGACGTCGCGCCGCAGTTGGTGCAGGCGTAGCAGGCGCCGTTGCGGACCATGATCTCGCCGCACTCGTGGCACGGCGGGGCGTCCGACTTCGACTGGAAGACTTCCTTCTCGTGCGTCTCGACCGCCGACATCGCGGCCTGCCGCTTGGCGTCGTCGTCGCCGTTGGCCTCGCCGGAGAGATCGGCGCCGTTGGCCTGCTCCACCGGCTGCTTCAGGAACTTCAGCGCGAGGTAGCGGAAGATGTAGTCGACGATCGACTTCGCGATCGGGATCTGGCGGTTGTTGGTGTAGCCCGACGGCTCGAAGCGCATGTGGCTGTACTTGTCCACGAGCACCTTGAGCGGCACGCCGTACTGCAGCGCGAGGGAGATCGCCGTGGCGAAGGCGTCCATCAGGCCGGAGACGACCGACCCCTGCTTGGCCATGACGACGAAGATCTCGCCGGGCTGCCGCGTGTCGGGGTAGAGGCCGACCGTCAGGTAGCCTTCGTGCCCGGCGACCGAGAACTTGTGCGTCAGCGCCTCGCGCTCGTCGGGGAGACGCTTGCGCGCCGGACGCCGCTCGACCTCCTTGGCGTCCTTCTTCGCCGCGGTCATCGAGAGCGGCTGCGAGTTCTTGCAGCCGTCGCGGTAGATCGCCACCGCCTTGAGGCCGAGCCGCCAAGCCTCGATGTAGGCCCGCTCGACGTCCTCGACCGTCGTCGAGGAGGGCATGTTGACCGTCTTGCTGATCGCGCCGGAGAGGAACGGCTGGACGGCCGACATCATCTTCAGGTGGCCCATCCACTGAATGGACCGCGTTCCGCCGGCCGGCGCGAGCGAGCAGTCGAAGACCGGCAGGTGTTCCTCGCGGAGCCCCGGCGCCCCTTCGATCGTCCCGTTCTCCTCGACGTAGTCGAGGATCTCCTGGATCGCCTCCTTGCCGTAGCCGAGGCGGCGCAGAGCCGGCGGAACGGCGTGGTTGACGATCTTCATCGCGCCGCCGCCGACGAGCTTCTTGAACTTGATCAGCCCGAGCTCCGGCTCGATCCCCGTCGTGTCGCAGTCCATCATGAAGGCGATCGTGCCGGTCGGGGCGAGGACGGTGACCTGCGCGTTGCGGAAGCCGGACTCCGCGCCGATCTCCTCCGCCGAGCGCCACGACTCGCGCGCCGCGGCGAGCAGCGCCTGCGGGACGAGGTCTTCGGGGAGCGCCTCGGCGTGCAGGCGGTGGCGCGAGACCACGTCCATGAACGCCTGCCGGTTCTCCTTAAAGACGGCGAACGGCCCGCCGTGGTCGCGCGCGATCCGCGCCGACTGGGCGTAGGCCTCGCCGCACATCAGCGCCGCCGCGGCGCCGGCGTAGGCGCGGCCGGCCTCGGAGTCGTACGGCACGCCGAGGACCATCAGCAGCGCGCCGAGGTTGGCGAAGCCGAGCCCGAGCGGGCGGTAGGCGTACGAGTTGTCGCCGATCTTCGGCGTCGGGTAGCTGGCGAAGTCGACGACGATCTCCTGCGCGGTCAGCGTGACGTCCACCGCGTGGCGGAACCCTTCGACGTCGAAGCGCCCGTCCGGCTGCAGGAACTTGAGCAGGTTGAGCGAGGCGAGGTTGCAGGCCGAGTCGTCGAGGAACATGTACTCGGAGCAGGGGTTCGAGGCGTTGATCCGCCCGCTCGCCTTGCAGGTGTGCCAGGTGTTGATCGTCGTGTCGAACTGCAGCCCCGGATCGCCGCATTCCCACGCCGCTTCCGCGATGCGCCGCATCATGTCGCGGCCGCGGAACGTCTCGACCGGCTCGCCGGTCGTGACGGCGCGGGTGGACCACGGCTTGTCCTCGACGACCGAACGCATGAACTCGTCCGTCACGCGGACGGAGTGGTTCGCGTTCTGGAAGAAGACCGAGTCGTACGCCCCGCCCGGCGCGTTGAACGCCGCCTCGTAGCCGTTGTCGATCAGGATCCGCGCCTTCCGCTCCTCGCGGACCTTGCAGTCGACGAACTCGACGATGTCCGGATGGTCGGCGTTGAGGATGACCATCTTCGCCGCGCGGCGCGTCTTGCCGCCCGACTTGATCACGCCGGCGAAGGCGTCGTAGCCGCGCATGAACGAGACGGGGCCGGAGGCGGTGCCGCCGCCGGAGAGCTGCTCCTTGGACGAGCGCAGCGAGGAGAGGTTGCTGCCGGCGCCCGAGCCGTACTTGAAGAGCATCCCCTCGGTCTTGGCCAGCTCGAGGATCGAGGCCATCGAGTCCTGCACGCTGTTGATGAAGCAGGCCGAAACCTGCGGCCGCGCCTCGATGCCGAGGTTGAACCAGACCGGCGAGTTGAACGACATCATCTGGTGCAGCAGGAGGTGGGTCAGCTCGGCCTCGTAGGCCGCGGCGTCGTCCTCGGAGCGGAAGTAGCCCGCCTCGCGGCCCCAGCGCCCGATCGTCCCGGCGACCCGCCCGATCAGCTGCTTGACCGAATATTCCCGGTCCTTGGAACCGACCGCCCCGCGGAAGTACTTCTGGGCGACGATGTTCGTCGCGGTCTGCGACCACGACTTCGGCACCTCGACGTCCTTCTGCTCGAAGACCGCCTCGCCCTTTTCGTTGGTGATGCTGGCGGTGCGCAGCTCCCACTCGACGAGGTCGAACGGGTGCTTCCCCTCCTGGGTGCAGCGCCGCGCGAACTCCAGCCCCGGCCCGGGGCCGAACCCGCCGCGCCCGCGCCGCGGGGCGGCCTCCGCCGCGCCGTTCGCCGCGCCGGCCGACCGCCCGGCCCCCCGCCCGCCTTCGGGCTTCCGCGTCGATTCCGTGACCGACATGATCTCTTCCTCCCGCTCCGTCGTCGCCGCCGGAACCCGCCCGGCGCCCCATCTCTCCGGCCGCCGGCGCCGACCGGCGGCCGCAACGTCCCTGCGGACCCGGCCTGCGCCGAGCCGCTCGTTCGCCTTCCCGAAGTTCGATTTCGACTATGGTGCGGCGTCGGAAATCCCGACGATCAGAGGCCGTCGGACCGCCCGGGCTCCCGTCCGCGGCGTGAAGGATTCCGCAAACGGTGGGGGTTGTCAAGCGCCGAGCCCCAAGATATTGGGGCCGACCTGAAGTTTCCGCCCAAGATATAGAAAACAGGCCACATACCATCGAGGCCGCCGTTTCGTCCGCGGCGAGGCGGGAGCGGCCGGCGAACACCCGGCGGAAAAAGGCCGCGGCGAGGCTCGGATCGGCGCCGCGGCGGGCGCGGCGTCCTTTGTCGCATCGAATCCGCCTCGCGACTGGCGCCCCTCCCCGCCCCGTGCTATAAACCGCGGGCCGTTGATCGGGGCGTTAACTCAGCGGTAGAGTGCCATCTTCACACGGTGGAAGTCGAAGGTTCGAATCCTTCACGCCCCACCACT